>QBUR01000163.1:0-2835 GCA_013374385.1 Candidatus Methanocomedens sp.
ATAAAGAACTGGGTCTTCCCTTCAAGTATGAAATTAAAAAGTCTGATGACAAAAGTCTCATAATAAAGGCCACGGAATGCCCCCACATTAAATATACTAAAGAGAATCCTGTTGCCTGCAGTGCCTGTGAAGGTCTTAAACAGGGGATTTTGGAAGAAGAGTTCGGCATTCACCTTCCACGGATTGAATCAGATAGCAACATGGCCAAAGGGGATGAGTTCTGCAGATTTGAGTTTCCAATGATTCTTTCCGACGAATCCGATTAAACAATCACATACACCTGCGGCCTATTGTCTATGAATACTGATTCAACAGGCAGTCTCCCGGCAAGTGCTTGCATGGCAGGGTTTTCAGTAGCATAATGTGTGGCGTCTATCAGCGAGATGTCTTTTGAATATTTAATTACATCGTGGCGTAGTTCTCCTGAAACTAAGGCATCAGCCCCTGCATCCAATGCCATCTCGATATATTCCTTCCGCAAACCGCTGCCGCCCAGTACCATCACACTCTCAATTGAATGGTTGCCCACATATTGCACATGAGTGTCCAAACGCCGTACAGTTAACCTGGCCAGTTCTTCAGTATTTGTGGGAGCAATATCCCCGATGCGCCCCATATCAACAGTCCTGGTATGTTCCAGCCCCAGCAGTCCGGCCAGCACGTCATTGACCCCGCCCTGTGCCCGGTCGTAGTTGGTATGCATCACATAAATGGATATCTCATTGTCCAGTGCAATCTTCAGGGTGTCGGCCAGGGTTTTCGAAAGCAAGTTCACGGGTTCGTAGATGGGAGTATGGTGGGCAATCAGCAGGTCAGCGCCACTCCGGGCCGCCTCCAGTAGCACATGGTCGGTCACATCCAGAGCAGTGGCTATTTTATTCACCTCATTGTCCCGGTCCAGAACCAGTCCTATCCTGCCGATATCAGATTCATCTGCCAGCTCGGGTGGGGCAATGTTTTCAAGGAATTTTGTGATCTGTGTTAGTTTCATGGTATTCTCCTTTCTTATTCAACAGAGGCAGGCATAATACTATGTAATTTTTTTTAGCATGCCCACAATTTACTTACATAAGGCATACGAACATATATTGAATCAGTTGATATATGTAATGACCAGGATAAGATATTTTAACCACATAAAGCTCTATCTACAGTGTTTTTTGCGATTTATCTATACATACAAGGAAAACCGAAATTGGCACAAACAACATGTCCCGATGAATTTCAAACTGATTTTTTGTTAGTACAATTATCATCTTGATTTTAGGGGCCCATGTAATTTCCTGTGTGCTGACCTCTTCTTTATATTTCACCTCAATTCCCAGGTACCTGTCCCCATTATAAATGAAATCAATTTCTTTTCCGGTACTGGTATAATAGAACCACAAATAGGTATTCCATTCCCTGAGGTAAGGAATTTCCTTTGTCTGGGCAAGTTGGTTTTCCACTATACCTTCAATTAGTACATCCTTATTTCTTGATATGATTTCCTTGCTTGCAGTAAAACCGTCCTCACCAGTTAACAACGAATTGATGCTGTAAAAAATAAATGGATTTGAAAAATATATTTTCTTATCCCCTCTAAAACGGGGACTTTTTTTAGTAAAATCATATGAACTCAGCACATCGACCAGTAGGGAGTTCTCGAACATTTCCAGATACTCGATAACAGTCTGGTGTGCAATGCCGCCAGCGCTTTTCCCTATGGTTGTAAAACTATATCTCGAACTGTATTTTATTGCAATATTTTTCAGGATTTCTTTTGCTGTGGTTTCACTTCTTCGCAGTTTAGTGATGTCTCCAAGTATTAGCCTGATGAATGTTTCATATATTTTACCATCAATATTTTCAGACTCATGATAATATTTTTGAGCCAGATAATCATTCACAACCAGAGGAATACCGCCGGTCAGGATGTACATTTCGAGCAGCCAATCAAGTTCCTCTTTAAATGGTAAGGCCTTCTTAATTGTAGAAATGTTGAAATTATCCATATCGATTTTGCTGTCTAAAATGGCATTTTTCGATTTATTCAAGGCATTCGCCAGTTCTTTGGATGGGGTGAATTCTGATATTCTTTCGATGGATTGCAAGGCAAAATCCCTGAAACTTAGAGGTTTGAAGTAATATTCATTACCTTCCACCCTCCTTCCAGGAAGCCGTTCAGCCTTTTCCTTTAACTTAATAGGGTTTGAGCCTGTTGCGACTACAACCATCCTGTCAATATAATTACCATCAGCAATGGTTTTTAGTTCCAGTATCCAATCCTTGAGATATGTAATTTCATCCAGAAAAACATATATCGCCTGTGCTTCAATATTTTGCTGGATGAAATTCGAGACCAGATTATGAAGTTCTTTTCTTGATGAGAGCCTGTCACATGAGATAAATAATATTGTTTGTGGATTAGTCCCCTCATTAATCAGCCTGAGGATTGTTTGCTTTATATAAGTGGTCTTACCTATCTGCCGCATACCTCTTATTACGTAAATATTGCCTATTGCCAGGTCGATGGGCTTTCTTTTAAATTCAATAAATGCCTCTTTAAGTTCCTTCAAGTGGCGGTCATATCTCTGGAACTCATTGCCAAACTTCCACCATAAATTTTCCCTTGAAAGGTCTTCAAATCTCATATTTGGTTATTACAATTACCAAATAATAAACATTTTGGTGGTAGTAGTTACCAAATAATTGGTATTTTGGTAATCGTAGTTACCAAATTGCAGCATTTTAAGATTTACAGTTACCAGATCAAACCTGCATCACCTTAACGTACACCCTATGCCCGACAGCAGGTCATTTACTTTCCGGTGGACATCACTGGCATCCAGGTCA
>QBUR01000163.1:2845-8112 GCA_013374385.1 Candidatus Methanocomedens sp.
GGTCACCTCTGATGGTGATCCTGATGGTCACACTGGTACTGTTGCTGACCGGGTGAACATAAACATCAATTACCTTGACTGAAACCACCCCGTCCATGTGGAAAATGATATCTTTGATGATCTCGGGTCTGGCACCGTATGGGATGAATGCGGATACATCTCGACTTGAATGGTTAAGTTTGTTCTTCTTCCATTCAAGCAGTTCATCCATGTGCAGCAGGCGGGTATTCTCAATCATGAGTTCGACCTCCCTGCCGCTGTGCTCAAAAGTCAGCTCAATAGTCACCATAAGTGGCGTCACCTTTTTGATAATACCGACATGGGTCACTCCCGAATACTGGTGTCTGAGCCCCCGCTCTTCACCAATGGAATTAATAAGTTCCTGGAATTCCGATTTTTTGGTATTGATCAATTTGTTAGACAGTCCAAGTGCGGACTGGGTTTTGCCGAAATGGACCGCTGATCGCCTTACAATATCTACAAAACCCTGGATATCGTTACTATTGACCTTATCTGACATGTCCTCACATACTTTCATGAATGCCTGGTGAACAGCCTTAACTTCCGGGTTCATCTGGATCGTGGCATAAAGATACGGGTTCTGGGCCAGTATCCTGCCTACAAAGTCCAGCATGATCTCATAGACCGGGGTCATGAACCTGCGGGATGCGGACACGTCAAAGTCCAGTTCGGCCATGGCGGCTCCGATTGAAATGTATGCAAAATGGGTCAAACCCTGCACCACAGCCATCATGCGGTCATGTTCCCGTGCCGAGGTCACCTCGATGTGGGCACCCTGTTCCTCGTATAATGCACGGATAACAGGCATCCACTTTTCACTACGTCCCTCAACCGGTACAAGTATGACTATCTGACCCTGCAGGTCAGGGATGGTGGGGCCGAACATCGGGTGTGTGCCCAGAATCTCTACCTCAGGGGAAGTGTATTGCAACATAGCGTTTACGGGTATAGTCTTGATGGAGGTAATATCCATTAACAGGCTGCCCGCTTTCATTTTTGGTGCAATATCAGCTATCACCTGTTCGGTGAGGTCAATGGGAACCGATATCATGACCACGTCAGAGAGGGCTATTTCATTGTCCAGGTCATCGGCAAAAGGCACGCCCAGGATTTCGGCAATATCATGCCTCGCATTTGCCCCCCAGACAGTCACATCCCAGCCGTGCTTTTTATAGAATTTGGTGAACCACTGGCCGGTATCGCCTGTACCGCCTATTATGAGTATCTTCATGGTAGTGCCTCTACTGTTTTCCAAGCACGTCCCGAACGGCCCGCTCCATTATATCTACCGGGGGCTCTACACCGGTCCATATCCTGAAACTCTCAACACCCTGAAGAACAAGCATTTTGATACCGTCAACGGTTATAGCTCCAGCTTTTTTTGCTTCCTTCAACAGCTTAGTCTGGAGCGGGTTGTACACCAGGTCGAATACCACCTGTCCGGCATGCATCATATCTTCGGTGACAAGAGTCTGTTCGATGTCGGGATGCATTCCTACAGAGGTAGTGTTGATAATGATATGGGACTGTTCCACCAGGTTGGCCAGATCTTCCAAACCTGTACCCTCAACCCTTCCTACCGAACTGACATTTGCTGCCAGTTCCACCGCCCTCTTTGGTGTCCTGTTGGCGATGGTGACCCGGGCACCGTTCGAAGCAAGCTGGTACGCCACAGCCCTGGCAGCTCCTCCTGCACCCAGTAGAAGTACATTACTATGGGATATTACAATTCCTGACAACTTCAGGGAATTTAATGCCCCTATCCCGTCAGTATTGTGACCGATTATACTGTCTCCCCTGAATTCGATAGTGTTCACTGCACCGACAGCCTCTGCCAGGGGGTCGGGTTCAACCAGTCTGAGGGCTTTTTCTTTCAATGGTATAGTCAGGTTCAACCCGCCGAAACCCATGGCCTTTGCACCATGGATAGCTTCTTTCAGGTCATCTTTTGTGACCCTCAACTTGTGATACTCGCAGTCCATACCCAGTGCTGCAAAAGCAGCATTGTGCATGACCGGGGACAGGCTGTGCTCCACAGGGTCGCCGAATACTGCATATAAGGTTTTCATGATAGTAGCTCCAACATGTGTTTTAATTCATCTATCTTCAGCTGTCCCGGTGCCAATGCCTCATCCACAGCACCGTATGTCAGCACCGAGCCATAGAGCGGCGCCACCACTCTGGTATGTGCACCCAACCGCCCCATTGCAATAGTGCATACAGGAATACCGGCCTGGTGTGTCACTTCCAGCAGGCGTAGTGTATCGGATGTGCTGCCCGGTGTCACTGCCAGTTTGCCAATGTCTGCCCCGGCATCCCTTGCCTGTGCCAGTGTTGACTGCATGACATCAGTGGAAGGTGTAGTGGTAAAATCATGGGACGAGATAATAATGGTCTTGCCGGCAGACTTTGCTGCATCTACTACTTTGCTGCGCAAAGGGGATGAAAGTTCCACGTCAACTGCATCTGCGCTGTTAATGGTTGAGATGAGCAGTTCAATCCTGTCGGCTTCACTGCCGATCCACTGCCCGCCGTCCCCGGTGCAACGGTTGGTGGAAATGATAGGAAGACCTACCTGTTCCTTCAAGTCGTCCAGCAACGCTGCTGCACCGTCATCATCCTTGATACCCAAAAGGTCCAGCCTGACCTCAAGAATATTGGCACCCATGGACCTGGCCCGCTTTGCCGTATCAATGGCATCTCTGCCAATGGCAGCTACTATGCCCGGCTCCCTGTCCAGGTCAACCTGTCCTATCCGCACCATGTAAATCCACAGTATTATTTCTCAATAATGGTTTCATCTATTTTCATGCCGAAATGCCTGGCAGTGTCCTCATAATATGCCAGCACTTCATCTCCTTCTTTCAGTACGGCAACGGATATGGGTTTACCGTCCTTGCCAACCAGTTTAATGGTCTCGGCATTCTGGAGTATGGTTTTGATGACTGCATCGCCAACTTTTGCTTCCACTAGTATCATGGGTCGCTTTTCTATCTTAACACGTCCAACGATAGCGGGCCACTGCTCGCCTTTGGAATTCACGACAAGCACTTCATCACCGGCACTCAGTTCTGAGAGGTACTGGGTCTTTTCGCCTATCTTGACATAAGCATGGACCGCACCCGCATTCACCCGAAATGGCCTGGCTGCTACATAGGGGCTGTCCTCTGATTCGGAATGCACCAGGAACAGGCCGTTGGACTGGCTGCCCACGAGCATACCCTCCCCCACTTTCATCAGTGAGCAGGTATCCACGCACACCCTGTCTCCCATACCTACTTGCTTGACCTTGGTGATGGTGGCGGTGTTCAACTGTGTTTCTTCAAGTCCTGTTTTTTCCACAGCCTTCACTGACCTCTTTATCTCTGACAGGTCATCAGTATCCAGCAGCACGCCCTCTGACCCATGTTCCATGGTCTCAAGCGTGAGCCGGGTTTCTTCGGCATTCTTGACCCCCGCAATGATCTCAACATCCATTTCCTGGAGGCCGGCGATAAGGTTCTCAAGCGGGATGACCTTCCAGTCCGTTCCCACGATTATGATATAATCGCAAACCTTGCCTAACTCGGCAGCGAACTCTTCATATTGTTTGTTCTTTATGACTACGTATCCGGCTGTCTTGAGCCCTTTATCCTTTAACTGGAGGGCCTGGTTGATATCCCTGCTCCCTGAAAAATCACTGGGAAGTGGATTTGTACCGTCACCTTCACTGTGTTTGCCTACCACAAAGACGTCAGCATCGCTTTTGCCTTCCCTGACAAAGGCTGCCACTTTGATGGTGCCCAGTTCCCTGACTTTGGCAGTATCATCCTCGTTGACCAGTACGAAATCGGCTCCTGATTCAAGACCGGTGGTGATGCGGAGTTTACGTTCATCCCAATCCCCGGCATCTGCTTTTATCCATAAACTCTTTTTCTTCACTTCAGTTCCTCCAGGGCTTCTTCTACACTGGCATTCTTATGCACGACCTTTGTTATTGCCCTGGTCATCTTTGTTGGGTCGGGATGTTGAAATACATTTCTACCTATAGCCACGCCTCTGCCCCCCGCATCAATGCAGCCACGTATCATTTCCAGGAATTCCGCATCGGTCTCGGTCTTTGGACCGCCTGCCATGACAACGGGCACGGGACATCCCAGTACTACGTCCTTGAAGGTGTCAGGGTCGCCGGTGTAGTTGGTTTTTATGACATCGGCACCTAATTCGGCCCCGGCCCGGGCTGCATGTGCCACGAGTTCAGGGTCATTCGAGTTGGATATGTTCTTGCCCCTCGGGTACATCATTGCCAGTAAGGGCATACCCCAGTGGTCGCATGTTTCGGCTACCATGCCGAGTTGTTCTAACTGGTCACTTTCGGTTTCGCTGCCTATGTTGACGTGTATGCTTACTGCATCGGCACCCAGCTTGATGGCCTCTTCCACAGAACATACGAGGACCTTTTTATTGGGGTCAGGAGCCAGTGCCGTTGATGCGCTTATGTGTATGATAAGCCCTATATCGATGCCATACCCGCGGTGCCCGTGTTTTGACATGCCTTTCTGGAGCAGGACCGCATTGGCCCCGCCATCAGCTACTTTGTTAACCATCTTTGGCAGGTCCACCAATCCTGTGACCGGGCCTACTGATATGCCGTGGTCCATTGGGATGATTACCATGTTCCTGCTATGTCTGTCCATTATTCGTTCTATGCGTATGCTTTTTCCTATTTCTGACATATGTTCACCCTATTGTGTTAGTGTGTGACACGCTGGCACGGTTGGATGGTATATATATGTGCCGATTTGGTGGTGGAGGGTGACCATCTATAGGCTCCGAGTTATTCATCCACCGCAGTCTCACAACATTTTATTTTAGTAACTTATAAACAGGTAGTGGAATTAAAAGAGACAGAAATAAGGCTCTGATATTCTTTAAAGAGAGTGATGAACACTTTACATAATTGATTATTTCTATGGAATAAAGAAACTGGGTTACATTTTTAAATTATTATAAGGAAATACGAAAAATGGTAAAAACAAACGGAAACGGTGACAAAGTAAAATCCATGGAAAGCTGGATTTGGGGTGCAGCCTGCAGTATTAGAGGTGCAGCTGATGCAGCTAAATTCAAAGACTATATTCTACCTTTAATATTTGTAAAGCGACTGTGCGATGTGTTTGATGATGAGATTGACCGCATAGCAGAAAAAGAGTTTGATACCGACGCTATCTGTGAAATTCTTAAAAAACGTTATGAAGAGGGCAGAA
>QBUR01000163.1:8122-9918 GCA_013374385.1 Candidatus Methanocomedens sp.
CGTTTTTATCTTCCCATTAAGCCCAAAAACCCCGAAAAGGAACCGACATGGGATGTAATCAGAACCTTGTCTGATAAAATCGGACAGAACCTCACCGATATTCTTCGTGAAATAGCCAAAGAGAACAAAGACCTGCAGGGAATCATTGACCGTATTGACTTTAACGCTACCACACACGGGCAGCGTGATATTGATGATGACCGCTTAAGTAAGCTCATTGAAAAGATTACTGAGAAACATCTGGGATTGAAAGATGTGGAGCCTGATATTATCGGGCGCAGTTATGAATACCTGATTCGTAAGTTTGCCGAGGGCAGCGGAAAAAGTGCCGGAGAGTTCTACACGCCTACCGAAGTAGGCTTTATCATGGCGAAGATCATGGATGCCGAGCCTGACATGGAAATATACGATCCCTGCTGCGGCAGTGGCGGTTTGCTCGTTAAATGTGAGCTGGTGATGGAAGAAAAAATGGCTTTGCGCTCTAAAGAGAAGTATGCACCACTTCAGCTGCACGGGCAGGAGTTTACGCCTGGCACCTGGGCTATGAGTAAAATGAACATGGTGATACACGACATGGAGGGCGAAATTGAAATTGGCGATACGTTGAAAAATCCCAAATTCAAAGACGGTGGTAAACTAAAAAAGTTTGACCGTGTGGTTGCCAATCCCATGTGGAACCAGAGCAAAGATAGCTTGCCCTATATTAATGATGATTTTTTCATCAATGATGAAATGGAACGCTTCCCGGCAGGCCCTTGTGGGGGCAAGATTGACTGGGGCTGGATTCAGCATATTTACAGCAGCCTGAATGATACAGGCAGGGGGGCCGTGGTACTGGATACGGGAGCCGCCAGCCGTGGCAGCGGTAATCAGGGGAGTAACAAAGAAAGGGATTGCCGTAAATGGTTTGTTGAAAATGACCTGATTGAAGGTGTGATTTATTTGCCCGAAAATTTGTTTTACAACACCTCTGCACCTGGTATTATCATTTTCCTGAACAAAGCTAAAGCGCACAAAGACAAGATTTACCTGTTGCATGCCGGTAAAGAGTTTGAAAAGGGTGATCCGAAGAACTACATCACACAGGAAGGTATAGAACGCATTGCTGAAACCTATAAAGCCTTTAAGAAAGAAGAAAAGTTTGCCAGTTTGGTTGACAAGGACGAGATTGTTAAGAACGATTACAATATTTCTCCCAGCCGCTACATACAGATTAATGATGCTTACATCTACCGGCCCATTGAAGAGATAGTGTATGAGCTAAAGGAACAGGAAAGTGATTATGTCACTATTGATACTGAAATGAAAAACATTTTAACAAAATTGGGATTTAAATAGGTGTAAGCTATGGAATCTAATGAAATGGAACCGCAGATAAACGCAGATGAACGCAGATTGAATGCTATGTCGGAGGAGATTATAGGGGCAGCATTTGAAGTTAGCAATGTTCTTGGGGCGGGTTTTTTGGAAAAGGTCTATGAGAATGCCTTGAATGTTGAGCTTAATTTGAGGGGGATAAATACAATTCAACAGGCGCCATTAAAAGTATTTTATAAGGAAGAGTTGGTGGGAGACTATATAGCAGATATTTTAGTTGAAAATGATATCATAATTGAAGTGAAGGCTGTAAAGGAATTCGATAGAGTACATTTAGCCCAATGCCTGAACTATCTGAAAATAACCGGGCTGAAACTTTGCCTTTTGCTAAATTTCAGTAAACCAAGAGTGGAAATTAAAAGGATCGTAAATGGTATCTAAATAGTGGTGACTGGTGAGTAAAAATAGAAACCAATCAA
>QBUR01000162.1 GCA_013374385.1 Candidatus Methanocomedens sp.
TTTGTGATACAATATCGCTCGTATGATTAATGTTTCTAAATTATCTATCTTTTTAGATATATTATTCAGACATATATATTTAATTTTCTACCATGGGCAAAATTACCTTACTTCCGTTTCCGCTTTACAAGATGAAATATATAAATATCAGGTCTGGGACGTTTTCCGCTGGTTGTTGCAAAATCCGAATAGCAGCGGGGGCATAGTTCACGTACATTCAGGGCAGCTATCTCCTGCGTGCCCGGAATTATCCTGGCAAATATAAAACCTGGAGATACACCCACAGCTTCTGCACTTTCCTTTAATAGTTTGAGGAAATGTTCTTCAAACACTTCCAGGTCGTCCAAAGCCAAGCCACGGGTATTGGCTGTGTATCCAGAACAGCCGCAGGGAAGTGCAAACAGGTCAAGTTCAATTACCATTACTGCCCGACCTATAAGCTGTCTTATACGTTCCTCCAGGTTAGCTCTTGTTTTTAGAAGATTATCCAGGGTCATAATGTATCAATCCCTTTTTTCGTTAATGTAGTCCATTGCTCAAGCTTTTCATCAGGAGTACCCATGCGGCTATACATCTGTGTAACCTTATCTGCCAGGCGCTCGCAATATCCACAGGTATGGCACACTGTACTGTGCGTCTTCCACTGCTGGATAGCACCGTCCAGGGCCTTGTTAGGAATGTTGAAAAGGTCGATAAGGTCCTTCGGGCAGTCCAGCAGGTCCATCAGGTTGCCGTCATAACTCTCATTGGTATAGGCGTCTACACAGTTTAATATCCATTTCAATAAATGAGAGCGCCCCCCTATCTTAAAAACGTCTGTAATATGGGCATATTCCTCAAGGTCTTCCGGCCTGATAAATGGTGATTTAATAATAAGGGACGGGTCGTTGATGCGCATCGAGAGGCACTTGTAGTAATAATAGTCATCCTGTACATTGGGACGGGGTGGCGGTCCGTTAACATGGGAGAAGAAATTAAAATGGGCATACCTGAACGGGCAGCGGTACAGGCATCCTTCATTAACAAGCAGTTTGAGTTCGCAGTCCACTGCATCCTTGATAGCTTCCAGTACATCGAAATGACGGTTCACGTTAGAATCAACTACAATAGATGAAGCACCCAGTTGTTCATAGAACTCAGCTTTCTGGGGGCTGTCCACAAATGCCAATACACTGACTACAGACGGTATATTGAACTCCTGATCTAACATTTCAATAATGTAAGGGTCTGCCACTACAACTGTGTCCACACCAATCTCCTCCAGATTTGAAAGGTACCAATGTAGGAGATTGTAACCTTCAGTAGTCAACTGCTGGCCGCCCATGCATGAACTGTTTAGTACCATTTCTATCTTGACACCCTTATTATGGCAGTATTGGGTATGTTTGGCGATTTCCTCAAGACTTGCATGCCCGAGATTGACGCGACCCGTGCCGATGTAATCCGGCGAACCTGCCATGTAAATTGAATAAATGTCCTTGGGGTTGGCCAGTAATTGCTCCAGCCCTTCAAAATGTCCGGGGTGAGGTACGTAGAGTTTCTTTTCCATGGTTGCTGGGAGATTTATGGGGGAAGAGGGAGATAAAGGTTTTTGTTAAATCAGCCCACCGTATAAATTCTCTTCATGTCAGGTTTCTCTGTGCAATAGTAATGAACCCAAATGTAAAGATGAGTAAATAGGGCAGACAGCAGGGCAGCTTTAGATGCATACACAAGCCCGGGTATCCAGATTATTGCCACTCCGAACAGGTACATCCCATTATTGACAAATCTATATATTCCTTCTTTTACCAGTGGCCTGTCCCCATAAGAATTGTCAAAATGGTCAATTCCCAATGCACGTTTTACCTTGAAATACCTGCCTACCGAATAAAATAGATAACCAGACAATATGGCAATAATAAATGCCAGGATGTTCAGTGAAAACTGGTCAAAGTAGAATGAGTTCCTGTTGGATATGGCTAAGATGACCACAAAAATAATCCTAACAAGAGCTAACGTAAAAAAACCGATTGAATAATAAGTAAATCCCCGGGCACCAAATATTCTCGTGATTAGGGAATAGTGCAGTTGAGTTCTCCAGCAGAGCCACACATAAACCTGGTGTATTACAGGAAAGGCAATTGAAAGATAGAAACAGGTTATTGTGTTGATACCATAATACTGGCCAGCGAAAAAATCTCCTGTTCTGCTGATAAGATATGTAAAACCCAACAGGATAATGAGGAGCAGATAATGTAACAGTTGCTTTTCAAACATTAAGTTGACATATTTCACATTGTAATGATATACTGTGAATTGTTATAAAATTGTTCATACATCGTGGGGAAGCAGAATCAGTTTACCCCACAAGTAGTAGAATAAAATGATAATTTAAAGTGCCAGCAGCCTCTCCCTGCCAGATATCACATCTTCTATGGAAAACACTTCAAGATTGTGTATTCCGCCATACCCCAGTTCGCCTATCACTGACAGGTCCACCGTGCCGGTTCCGGGGGCCATGTGTATATCGCCATCGTACTCCCCGGTCCATACACCCAGATTATCATGTACATGCACATGCACGACCCATTCCCGTACCATCTCCATGAACGCTCTCACCAGCCCGGAATCGCCCCCTGAGGTCAGGTTGGCATGCCCCACATCAAAGGTAACACCCAGATTACCAGAATCCACTTTCTCCACAGCCTTTACCAATTCAGCTGCCTCACAGCACAGGTTGCCGGGAGCAGTTCCTTCCTTATTTTCCAGTCCCAGTACTATGCCGTGCTCCTCTGCGAACCCTGCCAGGCGTTTAAGATTATCTACCATTTTGTCAAAACTTCCTTGCCGGTCATTTCCTACAAGACCTGGATGCACTACCATAACATTTGACTGGAAATATGCAGCGATTTCAATGGACTCTTCAATGAGCTTAAAATCGGAACCATTCATGTGTGCCGTATCCACACGTAGAGGTTTGGGATATGTTTGTGCATCAGCATAATAGGGGGCATGGACAGATGTAATTCCGCTGGACGTGGACAATACATCTTTAACAGCTTCAACACGGTCATGCTGAAGTTCACGTCCCTCATATAACCCCATTTTAGGAACGTACAGTTCCACTGAGTCAACTTCAGCTATCAGTTCCTCAAGCGTGGACGCAAAAGATGATGCCCCTATGATCATAGTGTTAAAGCACCCGCCCCATTATGCCCAGTGCCCGCTGGATATCCTCATCACCAGTGGCATATGAAAGCCGAATATGACCAGCACCCCGAGGTCCAAACGCCTCGCCAGGCGCGGTAATAACTCCTGCTTCCAGCAGTTTCCGGACAGCTTCCATGGAATTTTCAACTTCCGGGAATGCATAGAATGCGCCCTGGGGTTCCACGCACTTAATACCGATATCTTTCAGCCCCTTCATTAACAGGTCACGGCGGCGTAAAAAACTATTGTACATATCGGTCACGCAGTCCTGAGGTCCGGTTATTGCTGCAAGTGCAGCTTTCTGGGCTATACTGTTTGCACATGCCTGCACATACTGGTGAGCCTTGACCATCTGCTCAGTGATGTCATGAGGTGCGGCCACATAACCCAGTCTCCACCCGGTCATGGCATAAGTCTTAGAAGTGGCATTGATAGTTACCGTATTCTCGTACAAACTGGCAGGACTGACATGCTCGCCCGAATATATGAAATGTTCATACACCTCATCAGATATTATTGTGATATTGTGGTCCTCTGCCAACTGGCACAGGTCCTTTATCTCATCCCGTGTCTGCACACTTCCAGTAGGATTGGATGGAGAATTGATAAAAAGCACCCTGGTCCTGTCAGTGATATGTTCTGCTACATTATCAGCAGTAAGGGTAAAGTTCTCGCTCAGCGGCACACCTACCACCTTACCCCCTGCAAATCCACTTAGTGCTGCATAGGACACGAAGCCGGGATCAGGGACCAGCACTTCATCCCCTGGTTCCACCAGCGCCAGCAGGGCGATATGGAGTGCCTCGGATGCGCCTGACGTGATGATAATATCATCAGGGGCTACTACGAAATTGTTGTCCCGCCTGAACTTGTCACACAGTGCGTGCCTCAGTTCAGGTATCCCCAGGTTAGGGGTATATCCCGTGAACCCTTCTATAATTGCGTCAATGGCTGCCTGTTTAATGTGATCTGGTGTGTCAAAGTCGGGCTGTCCGAGACCCATATTAACAGAATTCGGTCCGGCAGACTCAAATATTTTCCTTATCCCTGAAATATCAATCTCGTCAACCCTTTTCGCAAATTTTCTTTTTGGTGTCATTTTTCATCCTTATATTCCACTTTTGAGATATTCCAGCTATCAAGTGATTCCAGTTCATTACCAATCAAAATTATTCTGTCTATGCTTCCATTCCAGTGAATCGTCTTGTCCAGATCACCATTTCTGAGTTCTCTTACGATACTTTCAATGAAATGATTTAGTGCATACTGTTTTGAGAACTGGATATTGAACAGGGCACGGTATCCACCATCGGTTTTTCCATATGACATCAGGGTATAATCATGGTTTTCATATACAGGGATTCTATCATAATCACAGATTATCTCCTTTTCATGGTTAAAAGTAGAATCAATCTTTGCAAAACACTGCAATACTGCCGCTACCACATCATGACTGGTCAGCCTGCCAAACCACAATCTAATCTTACCAGTGGTGCAATGTAAATGAACATCATCGCACCCCATTTCAATAGACAGTATGTCCCTGCTACGTTCAATAATGTCTTCAATCGACCCAGGTAAATTTTCAGACATCAACATATTGATACATGCTAGGTAAATAAGAATCTTACTATTCAAACGGCTCCGGAATTAAGATGCTAATCTTAAGGTATTGTCTGATTTTTCACATACAACATTTTTTTGGTATTGTATTCTATTCCTGCTTATTCTTATATGAGCGCACACCCAGACCAATCACTATCAAAAGTACAATCACGACCCCTATCCATAGCACATTCATGAATTTTTCGGCCGTGGACACTGCTGGCAGGGTTTCCACCTGTATCTTTATGTTATCAGATATCCTATCGTGACCGTCCACATCCTCATACTTGATCTCGCTGTTTATACCATACATCTTGGTCGTGGCCGTTTCATCCATTTTCAGGTTAAACTTGGCAATAGCACTCTCACCCGGTGCCATTGAACCGATAAATGCCTGGTCATCTGTAGTGCTGAACGGGTCGGATACACTGATCCTTACCGTTGCATCAGTAACAGGCAGTTCCCCCACATTCTTGTACGTGACATATAGCAGACATTCTTCACCTGCCACCATGTTACCGCTTATACCCACCACTTCGAAATCAGCTTCATCTTTAACCATCAATGGTATGGTTAAGTTCTGGCTCATGATCTCGTACCACAATCCCACTTCAAGGTCGGTTACACCCAGGTCAGTCTCATTCTCCCCGCTTATCTGGACATTTTCCTGGTATCCGTATAACAGGCTCAACATAAGCGGATGCACACCTGCGGGGGCATTCTTGGCAATCTCTATGGTGAACTGCACCGGCTCTTCGGTTTGCTGGCCCGATACCAGCGAACCTGCCTCCTGGGGTCCGGTTTTTATTTTAACTGCAGGGTCGAGGGATATGAGAACCGCCACGATACCTATAGCTGTGGTCTTTTGAGCTTCATAGTTCATCTCGGTCTGCTGCAATTTTTGCTCCAGCTTTATTGCGGGGTCAATACTTTGTTCAGACTTAAAACCAGTAATCAGTCCCCGGTTCATAAGATTTATGTTTAACGTTACAGTGTCTCCTCTATAAAATTCACCATCCCCAAGCAGGGATGCACTGATATTGGGTCCACCGTACACGGTATAGTAATTCTCGCCCACATCAAAATATTCCGGGAATGCCGCCTGTGCAGGCACAGTTAAAATCAGTAGTGATGCAACGGCAATCAAAATCATCTGAACATCTTTGTTATAGTCCATGCCTGTTCCTCTAATTACTCTATTTATTTGTATTTCTTAAGATTTCGTACAACGTTCACGAGAAGATATAATAGCAAAACCATGACTCCAAATACTGAAAGCATGAAAGCTCCTATCTTTTTTTCAGCTTCCCTGAGAGGGACACTCACTTTCAGGTTGTCAGATAATGTAACTTCGTCCTGCTCGTCATAATACTTTATTTCACTGTCAATGCCGTAGGTTTTAATTACGGCACTTGAATCTGCAACAATATTGAAACTTGCAGTCCGGCTCTCACCGGGCGCCATGCTACCCAGCCGAAGAACTGATTGTTCGATACTGAGCGGGCGCATCACAACCATCCTGACCATGGCATCTTCGGCTGTGACCTCGCCTGTGTTCTTGTATGTGACATCAATGGTCTGTTTCTCACCAGCCACAAGGTTGCCTGAAACATCAGTCACTTCGAACTGTGGGGATGCTTTTACATAAATAGGAATGAGCAAGGTCTTGTTGGCACTGGCATACTGGGTAATATGGTCCCTACCAGTAAGACCAAGGCGCACCACGTTGTTTGTGGTCATACGTACCTGGCTCTGGTACTGGTATGATACGGGAAGCTGCATGTAATAAATACCCGCTGGTGCCTTATTTGAGATAGTGATAGTAAATGTGAGAGGATGTTCGGGAATTTCCCCAGGGAAAAGGGATTCCATTGTCTGGATGCTGTTATCCGGTTTTACCTCTATGAATGGTGTGCCAGAGATTAGTTCTGCATCAATTCCTGCTGCTGTAGTGCGGCGTGTTTCATATTGCAGTTCTTTAAGGGAGAGTGAATGATCACCTTCGTCTGTTCCCACGCTGGTGTCGTATTTGAAGCCGTAGATCGGACCTTTGTTTACAAGGTTTATATTCAGGTGTACGGTCTCACCTCGTTCAAATTCAGGGTCGCCCAGTAACGAGGCATATATCTCAGGGGTGCCGAAACTGTCATAATAGTTCGTCGAAAAGATGTAATTTGGGAGCAGCAGGTCTATATCTTCGTTATTATCTTTATCCGCAACAGCAGGCAACATGGTGGCAGCTAACACAAATAACACAAGTATTGCTGTTAATGCTGAAAATGATAACCTTCTCCTTATACCTGCACGATCACCTGTTCCACTCATTGAGCATCCACATCCGGTGAATTGAATATAAATCTATCCCTATGTCTGGCACTCCCGACATGGAGTACTTTTCTCCTTTCCCGCCATTCATCCAGCTTCACCAAAACGGCAGGGAATACAATAAAAGTCGCAAGCAGTGCCAGTGCCACGTCCAGCACTGTTACAAGACCAAAGTTACTGTTCATGGAAAATGGCGATGCTATAAGTGCGGAGAAACCAAAGAGGGTGGTCAGGCCGGATGCGACAATGGCCTTTCCTATCTTGGCACTTGCAGCCTCCATAGCCTCAACCGGGCTTACACCCTTATCCCGTTCTTCATAGTACCTCTCCATCATCAGTATGGCATATTCCGAACCCACCCCCAGTATAAGCGCACCCAGAGTAGCGGTCATTGGTGTATAATCTATGCCTGTGATATACATGATGCCGCCTGCCCATCCGATTACCATGAACATGGTGATAACGGGGGTTACGGCTTTGACCCAGTCCCGGTATATAACAAGCAAGCCGAAAAACACCAGTATAAGCCCTGTAAGGGTCATTGTTACACGGCCTGAAGTGAGGGACCATATCACTGTGGTGAACACCACAGAATTCCCGGTAATTGTCACTTCCACTCCGGGTGGCGGGGACATCCATGCAATATCCTCACGTACTACATCTGTTAATTCGCTTACACCTTTTAAGCCTATATCATTCATGGCATTGCCTATGCCAAAGTCCATCAAAAGCATATTTTTGCCGTGAACGTACCTGTCCTTTCGCATTGCTGGAATTTGCTGGTACAGTCGTTCGATATCGGCGCTGTTGTCAGGTATGGTTCCTCCGTTCATTGATTTAATTATGGGTACAATGCTTGATGCATCGTATATGTTCGCCCTTCTCTCAACCTCATGCTCGCTGAATTCATCAATCCACCTGAGCACTTCAGGGTCCGCAGAATCATCCACCTTTACAATGATATTCAATGCATCGGTCCCGCCAATGATATCGCCCAGATGGGTCAGGTCAATTAGTGCGGGCATATCCTGGGGCACAAAGTTTTTCACATCGGTCTGGATGGGGACGAATGAATCAGCATACAGGCCGGAAAAACACAGCAATCCTGCAATCCCCAGGACAAGGATGGGGTGATTTACTGAAAGTGTGGTAATCTTTTTCAGGAACAGTTCGATTTTGCTATCCTTTGGATCAGGGCTTGGAATTGACGAGTTTTGTTCCGGTTTTATGGCGTTATTGCTGCCTTTAATCTGGTTATTTTTGTTATTTTTCTTTTTAATGAGGTTATCAAGTCCGTATATCACTGTCACACCAACAAACAGTGATGATAAAAAACACATTATTATGCCGAGAAGAAGTAGTTTCCCGAAATCCTGAATCATGGGAACAGATGACGTAAATAGTGAAAAGAAGCCAAGTCCGGTAATTGTCACTGCGATAAGCACTGCCGGGCCGGTGTGTTTGATTGTCTCGATAACGGCTTGTGCTTCATCTTCACCCCGTTCCAGTTCTTCTTCTATCCGGTTGTGGAACTGGATAGCGTAATCTATTCCAAGCCCGATAAGTATGGGGAATGCGGACATGGATACCATGCTGAGGGGAATTCGCAGATATCCCATGGCTCCAAAGGTAAAGATAATTCCAAGGAGCACGATGGGAAGGGGGAGGAGTTTCCAGCGGACATGCCTGAACACCAGGTACAGCACTACTATCATGAGTACTGCAGATATCATTAGCAGGGGAACCATGCTTGTGGTCATCTCATTGTTCATGGCTATCATGAATGCGGGGTCTCCGGTCACGATGACACCATATGAGGGGGGAAAATTCGAATGCTCAGCTGCTTTCTCGGTCTCGCGTAGTATCTCTATCTTTTCGTTGTCAGTGGAGTAACCTGCCATTTCCACCCAGATAATGGTATGGGTATCGTCGGGGATGAGCATACCGATATCTGATGACCGGTTTGCTATGATGGATTGTATTTCTCCCTGACTGTCAGGTATTATGTGCTGGCCTGTCATCTGGTAATTGGTATCCTTGATAACCATGGCCGCACTGGCAGTCCCCACCACCCCTGGTATGGTATTTACTTGCTGGTGAAGCCTGTCAATTGCCTTTAGTACCTCAGGTGTTGTTACATCTCCGCCCTCAACAAGTACGGCTATTGATTCGGTTGCAAAGATTCTCAGGTAGAGATGGTCATAGTCCTGGTACAGTTTTGATGTCTTTTCTACAAAGGTTTCTGTGCCTGAGGTCATTTCAATGTACTGTGTGCCGTTTATTGAGATTACTATGAGCAGTACCGCTAACAGGACAATTGGTATGGTGTTGTCTTCGATGAAAATGCCTAATTTGCGGAATGCGTCCTTTATGGTTGGTTTACCCCCGGGTAGAATCTTTGATTTTCAATGGTAGGTGTTCGAACTACAGCACTCTGTAATGTGACACTTGTATAAAATAATTGTGAACATGGGGTGATGGATAAAAAGATGTGGTGGTAATTGAGGGGGTTGTTGATTGTTAAATGTGGTGTGAAAAATTACTACTATTAATGTTGGCCCGCAACGGCACTGTTCCAAAAATCAGTTATTTTGTTGACACTGACTTTAGGTAAAATCAGT
>QBUR01000161.1:0-2039 GCA_013374385.1 Candidatus Methanocomedens sp.
TCATAATCCGTTTAGTTCTTGGACTTATATTTTTAATACTGTTTATAGGCGCCATGCTGCCTGTAATTTTACCGATACTGAACTCGCTCGATAATATAGAAAATTTAGATTTAGATTTTGGAATGTTTTTAGGGGGCATTTTCTTTTTCTTGGGTGTCTTTTTCGTACTGGCTATTATAAGGGGGATAATCGAATCATTCATTAACCTGTCAATACCACTGGCTATGTATCAGGACATGGGCATCATTGCTGCTTTCAAGATTGTGTTTGGCAGGTTCAAAGCCGACTTGTGGCAGATAATAGTCTACTGGTTTATGAGGCTCGCGCTGGGAATAGTGGTAGGAATTATTGTGGTGATAATCGCTTTGATACTGTTAATTGTAGTATTCGGCATATTTGCCATATTTGGCTTTGGCTTATACCTTCTATTATCATCAGGAGCAGGATTGGGTATAGAGGATGCCATGTTCTGGGTAGTGATGGCCCCATTCGGAATAGTGGCATTTATACTACTGTTTATACTCTCCCTGCTGGTATCAGTCCCCGTACCCGTGTTCATGAAATACCACATGCTAACCTTCCTGGAGTCATGGTATCCTGAATCAGGAATTCCTTTCAATGACAGGGACACCCTGAACAATCCATGATTTAAAAGATAGGCAGGATATTGAGACTTTCATGCAATTGTGTAAGTCTCAATTTATCCTCAGCAGAGTAATTTATAGGGAACTGGTTAACATCAGGTTCATGGTTTTGTGGTACATTATTATAGACATTGAACTCCGAGTTCATCACATCATCTGACTTGTTGGAGTGGTCAAGTCCCCATACATGCCCCAGTTCATGTAGCAGTATGGTGGTTTCCGTATCTTCCCCGGTAAGGGCATCCCTAAATAAGATTATAGAATCAGCAGCATACGTCACACCCACTGAATACACATTGGTACTGGTCCGATATTCGTATGCCGGCATATTACTGGTATATTCTGAATTATCGGGCTGCCACACAGCATCCAGGTACATAATATATAGAGTAATATTTCCCCCCAGCCAACCTGTCTTGTAATCACGGTGAGCCTGCTGCAAGGTGCTGGTTATATCGAACAGGTCAATCCCTGAAATGAGGATGGGAACTTCATCGTACTCGATTTCCTGGTTTACGTGCATCACCACGTGTTTTTGGGAATAAAGCTCTAATTTTTCCTGTAATGCAGCAATGGCTTTTGGGTCCGGTTCCATGCCTGGCTGGTAGTCTACTTCCACCACAATGGTGTGGTATGGTGAATATTTTGAAAGGTACAGGCCATCAAAACCGCCTGGTACACGGCCTTCAATAGTGTGGACATAGGCAGGTATGAAAATGAACACGGTGGCAAGAGCCAGAGCTATTACCAGAACTAATGTGTAAATAACAACCGTTTTTAAAACCGAATCAGCCATCTATACCTCAATAATATTCAAGACATTATATTTTATTCCATAGTATTAAATTTTATCCCCCTCTCTTCCAGTTCCCGGATTATCTCTTCAAAAAATATGCCGCTGCCCTGAATATGTGTATGCTCCGCTTCATGCAGTCGCCCGCCTTCCATTCCCGTACTTGTGGTCTGGGCACCGCACGAGGGACTTCCCGGTACTCCTACCAGAGTAATAGGATGGCCCAAGCGGTAGAGCATCTCAATGGTGTCAGCCGCTGGCTGGAAGATCTGACGGCAGAACCGCCGGTAGTTGGGGATATCAAGCTGTTCTTTAGTTATTTCCCAGCGTTTTGGTCCCATATAGATAAACTCCGGACAGGGAAGCTGGATGATATTATCACTGAGGCCGGAGCGCTTCTGTAGCTTTAAGCCTTTCAACCGTACAGATGGGTTTACCAGGCAGTGTGCAATTACATGAATCTCTTGCATGGTTTAGGTGTTTGGCATCAATTTAGTTAACATTTTTGACCGTACATAAAATGTAACTTATGTACTCAATTCAATCCGACAAAAGGAAAGATTTTTGCCTTTTGTTCGAGACTTTTTATTATTTTCTGATTA
>QBUR01000161.1:2049-9530 GCA_013374385.1 Candidatus Methanocomedens sp.
ATCTGCGGTTCGTTATAGTTTAAGACCAGAAGAAAATAAAAAGTCTCTTTTGTTCTCCCGCAATATTCATATAGAAGTACAAACATGTAAAACCGACTCTAATTAACAATAATCATTACCAATAGGAGGAACAATAATTATGGCAGGACAATTAGGAGGACAGCCAATATTCATTATGCGGGAAGGGACTGAGCGCTCCCGGGGCAGAGAAGCACAGAACAGTAATATCATGGCAGCAAGGGCAGTGGCCAATGCTGTGCGCACAACCCTGGGTCCCAAGGGCATGGATAAGATGCTGGTGGACTCAATGGGCGATATCGTCATTACCAACGACGGTGCCCAGATATTGAAAGAAATGGATATCGAACATCCGGCAGCCAAGATGTTGGTAGAGGTGGCCAAAACCCAGGACGATGAAGTAGGGGATGGAACCACCACTGCGGCAATTCTGACAGGCGAACTGCTGAAAAAAGCAGACGATCTGCTTAACCAGAATGTTCATCCTACCATTATCGCAGCCGGGTACAGGATGGCATCTGACAAAGCTAAAGAAATACTTTCAGGTTTGGTCAGGAAGGTTTCAGAGGACGAAGAAGATATGCTGTTGAAGATTGCCGGTACAGCTATCACAGGCAAGGGTGCAGAGGGCGCAAGAGATAAACTTGCCAAACTTTCAGTGGCAGCAGTTCGCTCCGTGGTAGAGATCACTGACGGCAAGAAGACTGTTGACCGTGACGATATCAAACTGGAAACCAAGGTTGGAGCCAGTGTGGAAGATTCGGAACTCATCGAAGGCATGGTAGTGGATAAAGGCAGGGTACATGATAACATGCCCAAGAAAGTGGAGAATGCTAAGATACTGCTGCTCAACACTCAGGTCGAACTCTCAAAGACCGAAATGGATGCTGAGATTAATATCACATCTCCTGACCAGTTACAGTTGTTCCTGGACCAGGAAGAAAAAATGCTCAAGGACAAGGTGAACTTCATAGTTGCCAGCGGTGCAAACGTGCTGTTCTGCCAGAAAGGTATAGATGATATGGCACAGCATTTCCTGGCCAAGGCCGGTATATTTTCCATACGCCGCTTTTTGAAAAGCGATATGGAAAAGATGGCACGAGCTACAAGCGGTACCATTGTCAATAACATCAAAGAAATATCTGAATCTGACCTGGGCTTTGCCGGTCTGGTGGAAGAGCGTAAAGTGGGCGGAGAAGCAACCACTTTCGTTACCAAATGCAAAAATCCAAAAGCGGTATCTGTGGTACTGCGCGGTGGTACAGAGCATGTGGTGAAAAGTGTTGAGACCGCTTTTGAGGATGCAACGCGTGTAGTAG
Organism: Candidatus Methanocomedens sp.; assembly: GCA_013374385.1. Taxonomy (GTDB): domain Archaea; phylum Halobacteriota; class Methanosarcinia; order Methanosarcinales; family Methanocomedenaceae; genus Methanocomedens_B. The sequence continues at coordinate 3,387 of QBUR01000161.1, forward strand.
GCGTGGTCATTGAGGACGGAGAACTGTTAGCCGGTGGCGGCTCGCCAGAAGTGGAACTGTCCCTGCGCCTTAAGGAATATGCAGCCACCCTCAAGGGCAGGGAACAGTTGGCTGTCAATGCCTTTGCCGAAGCACTGGAAATTGTACCCCGCACCCTGGCAGAGAATGCCGGTCTGGACCCCATCGACAAACTGGTGGAACTACGCAGCCAGCACGAGCAGGGTATAAAGACAGCGGGTCTGAACGTAATGACTGGTGAAGTGGTGGATATGTGGGAAGAAGGTGTGCTCGAACCCCTGAGGGTCAAGACCCAGGCACTGAACTCTGCAACAGAAGCCGCAACAATGATATTGAGGATAGATGACGTAATTGCATCCACAAGATCTGCGGGGCCACCAGGCGGAATGCCACCCGGTGGTATGCCTGATATGGATATGGATTTCTAAATGCCGTAAAAAGTGCTGTGCCAACTGGCACAGCCTTTCTTTTTATTTACACACGCGTAACTGTTAAGAACAGAAATATTCTACTGTTGATAAATTATTCTGGGAGGTCCTTCCCATGGAAGTGCTCGACACATCAAAACAGACAAAGGAAGAATCAATTGAGATATTGAAAAAGGAACTGTCAGAGCATCCTTTCCTATATCTTACAGGCCCCCAGGGCGGCGGAAAGACCAGCCTGAGCATCATGATGGCAGATGAGAATGTGGGTGCCATCTATGAAGGCAGGGCACGTGCAGCGCAGCCGGTCATAATGATTCGGCGCGACCTGCTGGATAGGATGGAACAGGAGATTGTAGAACGCCGCAAACTTCCTATCTTTGAAGGAGATGAGCCGATATATGTTGATGTGACAATGCTGGATAAGCTCAATTACATTATCGAATTGGTATTTGACCTGATGGAACTGGGTGAGGAAAAGTTATACACTGATATGGAGCAATTGGTAGCCCTAATTGGTGTAGTGCCCAGGCATCTTGAGGTGATTGCTGATGAAGATATCTTGGTGAGGCGTAGGCTGGAGCGACATATGGACGCTTCTAGGCGGCTGGAAGAATTGCTGCGAAAGGAGAAACAATACGGCATCAAATCCAACATGTTGGGTATCCAGGGTGCAAAGGTTATGGATATTATAGGCCGTGAAGGTGTGGGTAAATACGAGGAAGGGCAGTTCTCAAGGACGGTTGAGGATTTTGACCGTTTAATATCAACCAAGGATATGACTTTGGGACAGTGCCTGCTCGAGATAGTGGAAATATCCAACGAAGAAAACAAAGAATCCGGATTCCTGATGCTGCATTCAAAGGATGGTACACAGAAGATCATCAGTGACCTGGTGGTAGGGAAACAAGAAAATTCCATGATAGGTGTCACGTTACTTGAGGTATATGTAGGGTACAGGCAGAACCGTTCTATGTACCAGACATATAAGGGATGCCTTGATGGGCGTGTTGAAGTGATACATTCTTTCACACCCAAGTTGCAGGAGGCAGTAGGGTTAAAACAGATGATGGGTATGAACCTGGACTACTTTACCCAAGAAGATAAGGCGATTGCAGCCGGATTGCTGTCTGAAGCTGATATTGCGGCAGCCGAGAGGTTTGGAATCACTGTTACCGTGGTTGATACTGATGGTAAGATTGAATCATCGGACCCTGAACGGGTGAAAAAACTGGACCGGTTTATGTATGAAGCATTCCAGGAGTTCAAAGCGAACGAGGGCCAGGATAAGTAAAAACGTTTTATGGTACCATGTTCAATTATGTTGAAAATATTGTAGGCTTTTTATGAGGCCCACGACCAGGGAGTGACATCTGGTGAAGAATCGCCAGAGATGGACCTGACCCGGAATACCTTTGACCGGGTGGCTGAACTGGAATCTGAAGAAAACAGTATCCAGATGATACTTATTGGCGTTGAGAAGACCATCATACTGTATGGCGAGGAAAAGTATGAGGTCATACGGATGTCCCAGGATAAGCACAGTTGCTGAAATGAAATATTCCTGTGTCCATTAAACTTAGAAAAATTTAATATCAAAAGGATGATATTACTCTGAGTAATTAAGTTATTGTATAATAAAAAAAGGTACATTAACCATGGCCCTCCCCACACCTGAAGATATTAAGAAACAAAGGACAAGTCTCAATCTTACCCAGAATGAACTGGCCAGACTTGCTGATGTGAGCCAGCCCTTGATAGCACGTATCGAATCCGGTGATGTTGACCCCAGGTTATCTACTTTGAATAAGATATTCAGTGCTTTTGAAGCCACACAAAAAGAGAGAGTGCTGGCTGTTGACCTCATGCACACACCAGTGATACATACCCATCCGGACTCTTTGGTTGAAGAGGCTGTAGATATCATGGAGAAGGAAGGTTTTTCGCAGGTGCCTGTTATTGAGAACGGAGTACCTGTGGGCAGTATATCTTCTGACAGTGTTGTGCATTCCATGACAGAGAAGAATACTGAAAAACTGTCCAATATGCAGGTAAAGGAGATTATGTCTGGCTCATTTCCTACAGTCTCAAAAGATACGGTGGTCACCACCATTTCCCACCTGCTTGAACAGAGTCATGCTGTGCTGGTGGTGGAACAAGGTAAGGTGGTGGGTGTGGTCACCCAACACGATGTGATGAAACTGGTTCACAAGAAAAAAGGATAATTAAACTAAAGGAAATCCTGATATGCTGCCGGTAAATGATTTAAAGATAATAACAGAAACGCTTGGAAGAGAACCCACAGAAGTTGAGCAGGGATGTTTTTTGAACCTGTGGAGTGAACACTGTTCATACCGCTCCAGTGCATCCATATTAAAGACTTTCCCAACCACAGGTGAGCGGGTTATCATCGGTCCCGGGGACGATGCTGCAATCGTGCGCCTTGAAGACGGCTGGGTGCTGGCTATAGGTATGGAGAGCCACAACCATCCTTCATATGTGGACCCATACAACGGAGCAGCCACGGGTGTTGGCGGTATTGTGCGTGACATAATTTCAATGGGTGCCCGACCCATAGCCCTTATGGACCCCCTGTATTTCGGGCCCCTGGACAATGAGAAGAACAGGTACCTGTTCGAACACGTGATCATGGGCATTGCCGGTTATGGGAACTGTATCGGCGTGCCAGTGGTCAGGGGAGAGGCATATTTCCATGAGAGTTTTAGCGGTAATCCCCTGGTCAATGTGGTATGTGTGGGACTGGCCCGCGAGGATAAAGTCGTAACTGCCACTGCCCAGAAAGCCGGAAATAAAGTGATACTTATGGGTTCCTCAACTGGCCGTGACGGTATGGGCGGTGCATCGTTCGCATCCAGGGACCTGAGTGAAGAATCTGAATCTGAAGAGCGTCACAGTGTACAGATAGGCGATCCGTTCACAGAGAAACTGGTCATGGAGGCCACTCTTGAAGCAGTGGATAAAGGGCTGGTACTGGCATGCCGTGACCTTGGTGCAGCCGGACTGGCAGGCGCCAGCAGTGAGATGGCAGCCAAAGGTGAATTGGGCATCCATATCATTGCTGACAAGGTCCATCTCAGGGACGATACCCTTACACCTTATGAAATACTGATATCTGAGTCACAGGAACGAATGGTACTGGAAGTAGAACCAGGGAATGTGGATGCTGTGCTGGCAATAGCAGAAAAGTACGACCTGAAAGCCAACCTGATTGGCGAGTTCACACAAGAGACCCAGTACTTTGTAGAGTATAAGGGTGAAGTTGTGGTGGACATACCTATATTATTCCTCTGCGGCGGTGCGCCCTCTTGTGAAGCTGAATCCCTGTCAGTGCAGAGGCAGCCGGATACTCGCAAACCACCAATGCCCGAAGACCTGAAGGCTACCATCCTCAGTTTACTCTCAACACATAACATCGCATCCAAGGAATGGGTATATCGCCAGTATGACCATGAAGTGCAGGTACGTACCAAGGTAAAACCGGGCCATGATGCCGGTGTACTTCGTATTATTGATGACAAAAAGGGACTTGCCCTGTCATGCGGCTGTAACCCGGCCCATGTTGAGGCCGACCCGTACAGCGGCGGGGCAGGTGCGGTGATTGAGAATGTAATGAACCTTGCCACTGTTGGCGCCCGCCCGCTGGCACTGGTGGATTGCCTGAACTTCGGCAACCCTGAGCGCCCCGACATTTTTGAACAGTTCAGGCAGGCGGCCCTGGGTATTGGCGATGTGGCAAGGACTTTGGGAATCCCTGTGGTGGGGGGTAATGTGTCTTTCTACAACGAAAGTGACGAGTTTGGTACTGCCATAGCACCTACACCCAGTATTGGTATGGTTGGTTGGGTGGATGACCTGGCCCGGATTCCTGGGAGTACGTTCCAGCAGTCCGGTGATGCAGTGATATTGGTAGGTGTCACAAAGGATGAACTGGGCGCCAGTGAATACTATTCAATGCTTGGGGAAAAGGGGATAGGAATGCCCCCTTCGGTTCCTGAAGAACTGGAGAGAACAGTCAATAGTGTGATAAGTGCCATCGAGTCAGGTCTCGTGACATCGGCTCATGACATATCCCATGGAGGAATGGCAATTTCCCTGTGCGAGATGGTGGGTCAGGTGGGTGCAGACGTGGATGTATCAGGTATATTACCACAGGCTGATGATACACTGTTCTCCGAGTCACAGGCCAGAATGCTCATAACCACACCGGAGCCGCAAAAGGTGTTGGACATGCTATCAGGTATCCCGTGTACACAGATAGGTACAACAGGTAGGGAAGACCTGATAATACGAGTGAATGATCAGGAGATTCAACTCACCAGATCAGAAATTGAAGAGGCTAGTCAGAGCATTTCACGCATGATGATGGATTGAATTGCTTTTTTTCATGGTATATAAAGTATAATTTCATCCTCAAATCTCGACTCAATAAAATGCATTCATCGACTCTTTCATCAAGACACTTTTGAATTCAGTTTTTCGTTCTGGGTTTATTGTCATGGCTAGCCGGACCTGAGCTTTGAGTGACCCCATTGATCTTAATAATATAGCTCAGTGCCTGGCCATCTGCATCAGATGCGGTTACGTCTATAGTAATGATGTCCACTTCATTGAATACCGAACCGTCCGCAGGTACGAATCCTGTGATGACGGGCGCATGGTTTACGTCATTTACCGTGATAGTGACAGCTTCCGAGTCGCTGAGGTAGCCATCCGTCACTTCAAAGGTGATTACGTAGGTGTCCAGCCTTACGATCTGCTGGTGTCCATGCAAAAGCTCCTGGAGCGGTGTTAAAGCTTGCACATGCCAGCAGTGTGTTTCGTATGAGGTGGACAGGGCGTACTTTGATGAGTTTGAACTGCCTGAGATTGGGTATAATCTAGGCACAGGCTCGAATGTATATGGCAAACCGGCGGACTGGGAGAGGGGATAAGAATGAACATGCTATGAAATAACAAGCGATTGCCAGTAAGAACATATTTAATTAAAGAGATTACAAATAGCATAAATGAAGCGAAATAATGAAAGCTATAAATTATACTGCAAAAGTGTTGCCTGGTGGGCACATATCGCTACCTCACGAGATTAAAGAAGCAATGGGTCTTGTAGTTAATAGTGTGGTGAAGATCACATTAGAAAAAGATGTGCGAAAAGAGAACGCAATGAAAGTATTTGGTATCTGGTCCAAAAGAAGCGAGATTAAAGGTGGGATCGAATATGTTGAGGACATAAGGAGTGGATGGGATAAGAGAACGAAGAGGATCGATAATGTATAAAGCCCGGTTCCTTGTTGATACAAACATCATTATCAACTATCTGAAAGGTAGTGGTAATGCCAGGGATTTTCTTATGAAGATCATTGATGAGAAAGCATCAGGGTTCTTTTCGGTCATAACTGAAGCTGAATTGTTATCCGGCTCAAGAAATGCTGACGATGAATCCGCTATTTATTCAATACTGGATTGTATGGAAGCAATTGAGGTTGAAAGAAATATTGCCGTCACTGCCGGAAAGTTGAGACAAAAATATTATGCTGCTTACAGGACTGAACTTCCTGATGCTATAATTGCGGCAAATGCTAATGAATATGAGCTTGTATTGGCTACTGCTAATGAGAAGCATTTTAACATGTTTAAAGAAATTGAAGCTGAATATATAAAAGAACTTTGAGTTCATGTGAGT
>QBUR01000160.1 GCA_013374385.1 Candidatus Methanocomedens sp.
TAGTATAACATTCACAGCCTATTGGTACTTCTAATCTGACCTATAACCCAAAGACAGGAGAATTCGGGAAAAATTAATTCATTAACATTTAATAGGGCCCTCCTTCTGGAGACCCCCTATCAATACCTATACTTCGTAATCCTTCATTCCAGGTGCCTGTTTCGGTCCATCACTGCCGCTGGAAGCAATCATATCATCAATGCGCAGTATCATGCTGGCCGCCTCTGATGCCGAATCAATTGCCTGGAGCTTCACTCTCAATGGCTCCACCACACCCGCAGCTCTCATATCTTCTACCCTGTTCTCAAAGATGTTCAGCCCGGCATTCTTTTCCCCTGCCTCATGCTTGCTTTTGAGTTCCACGAGTTTGTCAATTGAATCAAGACCACTATTCTCTGCAAGGGTCTTTGGAATTATTTCAACAGCCTCTGCGAACTTGATTACTGCCAGTTGTTCCCTGCCTTTCAATGTAGCAGCATATTCCTTTAAACGCAACGACAGCTCCACTTCAGGTGACCCGCCTCCGGCCACAACCCTACCGTCCTCAATGACCACGCCTACCACACGCAGAGCATCGTTCATGGCCCTTGCAAGGTTATCTACCACCTGTTCGGTACCGCCACGCAGGATTATGGATACAACCTTTGTATTTGGGCAATCACGTACAAATATCATCTCGCCGTTGCCAACCATTTTTTCTTCAACCAAACCGGCATTGCCCAGTTCATTGGGAGTGAGTTCGTCCAGATTAGTAACAAGCTTCCCGTTTGTGGATTCAGCAAGCAGTTTCAGGTCCTTCTTCTTGACCCTGTGAATAACAAATATTCCGGCTTTGGCCAGGTAATGGCGTGCCAACTCGTCAACAGCCTTCTGGCAGAACACTGCATTAGCACCGCTATTAATTACTTTATCCACTACTTCTTTTATCATCTGCTCTTCCTGCTCAATAAAAGCCCGGCGCTGTGTTGTGCCTGTAAGGGATATCTCACTCTTGAATTCCATTGACCTCACATCAATGGGAGTGGCAAGAATCGCAATTTTGGCATTCTCCACCCTGGTTGGCATGCTCTGATGGGTTCGGGACCTGTCAATAATAAGTCCTTCTACAAGTTCAGTATCAGCCACACTGCCTTCCACTCTACGCTCCATCATTACATCCTTGATGTCTACGGTCTTCTTGCCGCTTGCATCAGTCTCGGTAATAGAGCGCACGGCTCTGACCACCAGAGGTGCAATAATATCCGTTGCTGATTCTGAACCCTTGCCTGTAAGAGCTGTACCAGCTATATTTACCAGGGTATCCTCATCATCTTCAGTCACCTGGATTGACATACCTTCCAGAATACGGTGTGCCTCAATGGCAGCCATCCGGTATCCATTTGCAATGGTAGTGCTGTGTACGTTCAGCTCCAGAAGTTCTTCTGCTTTTTCAAGCAGTTCTCCTGTCAATACGGCGGCTGTTGTGGTGCCGTCGCCCACTTCATCATCCTGGGTTTTGGCGACTTCTACAACCATTTTGGCTGCAGGATGCTTGATATCCATTTCATCCAGAATAGTCGCACCGTCGTTGGTAATGGTAACCTGGCCCGCAGAATTCACCAACATCTTGTCCATACCCTTTGGTCCAAGAGTGGTACGTACTGCCGATGCAACCACTTTAGCTGCCATTATGTTGCTCCTTTGGGCCTCTTTACCTGTAGTCCTTTGTGTCCCCTGTCTGAGGATAGTTATTGGCTGACCGCCTAACTGTGCTGCCATGTAATAGTCTCCATTATAAATAATAATTAATTTTAATTAACTAAGTACCGGATTTCGATTTTTGTATGTTTGATGTTCTATATTTAGGTTGTGGTACGTTCTATCTCAACATCATATACCTTTTCCGGATTCTCCTTATGAATCTTCCAGAAAACCTCATCTCCCCACTTATCCACCAATGCAAGAGTCTTTCGTGGTATGGTCCTGGCACCCAACACGGCACCGGGACGCTGGGGGTCATCGATATAATCGGTTTCCATCATGAACCTGTCCCCCTGGGCCAGTGCCTCCTTTATCATCCCTTTACCTGCAAGCACACCGGGCCATATACCGCACTTTGCAAATTCAGGTATCATTGGCGGCGAGAAATGCTTTATCACCTTCTCTGGGGAAAGTCCGGCTTTACGTGCCATGCCAGCTAACTCATTTATACCCTCCACTGTGGCAGTTTCTGTATGCAATTGCAAAGGACATCCTGCATCCCTTGCCAGTTCCATGGCATAGGCCAGTATCTCATTGGAAGCATCCCACAGGGCAGGCTCAACCTCATAATGGGGACGGCCTGATTTCATACCCACAGCAAGACCATCTTCAACATATCCGGCCGCAATCTCAAGACCAGACCGCATCAACTCGATAGTCCTGTCTAGCCCAACCCTGCCATACATCTTAGTAATGGCTGCCGGATGCACGCCAAGCACAGGGAAAGCTGTCACACCGGTCTTGTTAACAGCCTCTGCCATTTCAACAGTTTCATTGAACACCAGTTTGTAATCCTCTGGTTGGCTTATGGTTACGCCTATGGTCCATGAAGGTTTTGAAACTAAAAAAATATGGGTGCCGCCTGCGCGCTTGAATGCTTTAGCGGCCTCTATACCCTGACATCGATAGTCAAGGTGCATGTGATGGTCGGTTATAGGAAATGTGTGACTTGAATTCACATCAATCCCAGACTGTCCAGTTCCTCAACGATCCTATCAACTGCAGCGTGTGCATCTTCAGGTTTTTTCCCACCAGTGACCACAAGTTTGCCAGAACCGAACAGAAGCATGACCACTTTAGGGACAGCGAGCCGGTATACCAGTCCAGGGAACTGTTCAGGTTCATATTCGATGTTCTCAAGCCCCAGACCTATTGCGATAGCGTTGAGGTTTAGTACAGTTCCCAGATCAGCAGAAGCTACAATGTTCTGTACCGTGATCACGGGGTTTTCCATCACCTCGACTCCCATATTTGTCAGTTCATTGAATACCTTTTTCAGGCCGTTATGCACATCGTCAATACTCTTGGCACCAGTACATACGATCTTGCCGCTCCCGAATATCAGGGCTGCGGTCTTTGGGTCCTTGGTCCTGTAAACGACTCCAGGGAAACGTTCTTTATTATAATCTGCACCTTCAAGTTTCATGGTTATTTTTGGCAGGTCAAGTGTGGTACCAATAGCAGTGGACGCTACAACATTTTCTATCTTAATAGTCTCTTTTGGGTCATCAGTATTAGCCATGATAATCACTACCATCTTATAGGGATTTTAAACCTTTATATAGTTTAAGTAGTAATGGAATTGCTCGAGTGGAATCTTTTTTGTTATTATCGACCGTCTTTACAGTAAAAAATAGAAAGTATCATTCACTCATTAAACAGTATGCACAAAGACTGTATCAAATATTCAAGAACCTTTGCAATGGAATTCCCCTCATGGATCTTCATCGCAAAGGTTTATACAAATTTGCCTTGTAATTTTAAGTTACAATATCACCGAAATAGTATGCGGTAACTGTCAGGTCCTGGACATTTATTATTCCATCCTGGTTTATATCATAGCGTGGATATGGTTTTTGTACAGATTTACCATATCCCTGGCCAATTATGGTTATGTCCAGAATATTCACAATACCGTTTTCATCCACGTCCCAGCGCGGATGGACATCATTGATCGTAATGATGTGCTGGCCTGTTACCTGATTGGTACCATCACTTACTGTAATGTCAATTGTATGAGCGCCTGAACTTGAGTAGTCGGTTTCCCAGGCATAGCTTGAATCTGTGCTGTAGGTAACTCCATCGATAATGACCTGGATATGAGCTCAACATTTGCTCTGACCTGAAAAGGTGCTGACTTGCTGGTGGTGTTTCACGGCAAAGAAAGGAGGTATAATTGTGAATGTACGAAATTCAACGACGCCGAAAAGCGAGAACCGTACAGACAGAGACCTGAAACGTCAATGGAATTCCATTGACTGGAAGAAAGTAAGGTCCTACGTTAACAATCTACAGACCCGGATTGCAAAGGCAACACACGAAGGAAAATGGAATCTTGTAAAACGACTTCAATATCTGCTGACAAATTCCCATTCTGCAAAACTTCTTGCAGTAAGAATAGTCACGCAGAACCGGGGGTCACGTACCCCTGGTACTGATGGTGTACGCTGGCTTCGCCCACATGAAAAGATGCGGGCAGCATTAAGTATTACTTGTAAAAGATATATCGCGCAACCATTAAAACGGATATATATTCCTAAACCTGGAAAGAAAACAAAGCGTCCTCTCTCCATACCTATCATGTATGACCGTGCAATGCAGGCTCTCTATGCCCTGGCACTTCAACCAGTGGCAGAAACGAGTGCTGATAATCGGTCATTTGGGTTTCGATTGTCTCGAAGTGCACAGGATGCATCACAATATGCATTTATCTGCCTTCATAATCCCAACTCAGCCCCATGGATTCTGGAAGGAGATATTAAAGGATGCTTTGACAACATATCTCATGAATGGCTAAAGGAAAATATCCCGATGGAACAATCGGTTCTGTCTCAGTTCCTGAAAGCGGATTATGTTTTCGAACAGAACCTGTACCACACAGATAAAGGCACACCACAGGGTGGCCTAATTTCGCCAATTTTGGCGAATATGACTTTGAACGGAATAGAGGGCATCCTGAATGAACAATATCCAGACATGAAGGTTCACTTTATCCGCTATGCTGATGATTTTCTGGTCACCGCTCCAAGTCGAGAGGTGGCAGAGGAAATATGTGAACTAATCCGGGTATTCCTTGCAGAACGTGGCCTTGAACTCTCTGAATCTAAAACATTGATTACTCATATCGATGATGGCTTTGATTTTCTTGGCTGGCATTTCCGTAAATATGATGGTATTCTTTTAATAAAACCATCACGGGAATCAATCCTGAAAATTACAGATAAGATTCGCAAGATTATTCATAAAGCGGCTGCTTGGACTCAGGAACAACTGATAAAGGCTCTCAACTCTGTCATAACTGGATGGGCAAACTACCATCGTCACATTGTGGCTAAGGAAACGTTCCAGAAGTTAGATAGTATCATCTGGAATATGTTATGGAGATGGGCTAAGAGAAGACATTCGCAAAAAGGACATAAATGGATAGCACGACGATATTGGTATACCGAAGGTACCAGAAACTGGGTCTTCAAGGCAGCAACGGCAAAACTTGTTCTGTTTGCAGATACAAAGATTCGTCGTCATGTCATGGTAAAACTTGATAAAAATCCATTTATCGATAGGAAGTATTTCCTCGATAGACTGGATAGAGTCAGAAAATGTACACCATGGATTCAAACAAGACTTTCATTCTTCGCATATTGCCGCCCGAAGTTCGGGTTGTGAAATGCTTGAGCGGAGTGCGGTGAAAGTCGCACGCTCCGTTCTTAGAAGAGGGAGAGCGAGTAATCGCTCTTTCTTATTCGGCTGTTCATCTGTGGTTAATTATGAAATTGGAATAATTCCAGGTTGTTTCCTTTCTGCTCATGCGCAGAGCGTGGGTCGGGAAGTGGTGTACAGCGGGGGTGTTCTGAAGTGTATCCGCCCGTCCCGTGTAGAATTTTGGGACTCTATGCATGGACAAGCATGTCACACATTGGTATTTATTGAACATGGCCCGAAGTATTTAATAGTTTTAAACAAAATTGAGTCATATGGAAACTCATGCAGAATCAAATAAAGTCTGGCTCTATAAAGACGAATATGATGGCATGCTTGAATACATCGATCGTTTGACAGAAACGATAAACATTCTTTCCGACAGGAGTACTACAACTGCAGTCAAACAAGCTCTTAGCAGGATCAATTCCGGCGAGTATCTCACAAAAGAAGACATGGTGTTTGATTGATGTATACCTTGTTATCTTAATCGTAATACCCCGCAGCTTTGCTGCGATTGGGTGTGCCAGCGCAACGTTTGACTAGCATAAAAAAGAAAGAAAAATAGAACAGTCCACGTATGGAGCCCGAAGGGCTGTATACGTGTGCAGCCCGCTACTGGCTAGAGTAGCTGTTAGTAGATGGTGGGCCCGCGGAGATTCGAACTCCGGATCCCCGCCGTGTAAAGGCGATGTCATAACCGACTAGACCACAGGCCCAATGTGTCCTGCAATACAATAGTATGCAGATGCTACCTTACTTGTAATAAGTGATATATAGAGTTTTTTAGTTATCCTGTAATGCAGGGGCACTGTAAAAGTGGGCATAATTGAGCATAGTTAATGCGTGGCAAATATGTCATAGAAAATGAATGGAGGTAAAAGCCGTATCCAGATGGCTAATACACATTTAACGTATAGTAGGTAAAACGTGTTTCGAATTGAATTTATTCGTAGACACGGCTTTTATAAAATATATATAGTCAGTCATACTACTATAGTTTGTGGTCATACGAACAAACTAATCCCAGAACCTCTTGGTTCGTACATAATTCCGCTCAGCTTCCAGGATATCCCGGTAGAATACATCCTCATCCACACGCATCTTACGTATTACCCTGGATGCAGTTTCCGGGCCCAATCCCCTGCTTGCCAGTGCAATGACAGCACTCCTGCCGTGAGACAGCACCAGACTGGCATTTCGGTGCACCCTGCGAGCCCGTTTCAATTCATCTGAAGTTTTTTCTGTTTTACGTACCAGCTTAATCTCCTCTTCTTCCCAGGGCTTCAGAGCAGCAATCATCCTGCTGTTGCACAAAGGACATTCAGGCACTTCCGGTACCCGGGATACCTTGGTTCGGGACTCCCATTTCTTGCAGGTCACACAGAACAGTATCACACGGTCGTTCATTATCCTGTCTTTCAAAGCTTCGATAATGGAAGCATCCGCTCTTGCCGGAGATACCAGGTCCCTGCCGCCCATGAAACCTGATGTTCCGATGGGGCTTGCCTTTTGGACTATCAGTGCTACTTCCCCAGCTGCGACACGGTTAATTAGATCCATAGTCCTGCCAATATCCAGTTTATCCTGGAAAATCTCCCTGACAGCTTCATCATACATGGGGCTTCCTTCATACACATCCAGCAGCCGTTGCATACTTATACGTGAATAATCCGTATCCATACCCAGGGCACCGAACTTCTTGGCTACCTGTATCATCTTCCATTTGAAGAACGTGGTATGTTTCAGGGACATCTCGATTATCGGTTCCACGTGGGCAGGGTCCAGTTCTTGTATAAGTTTAACCACATCCGCTGCACCAATGCGCGCGGGCAGGTCAAGTTTTATCCTGTAAGGGTCAATCTCCATAGCAACACTGGTACCCAGCCTTGCTGAAAGCAGGGCGGTAAGTATTCCACCCAGGGTATTGTTCACCTTATGCCCCCCGCACACGTTGATGATAACAGACCCCACTGCATTCTCCACCACAATACTATCTCTGTCCGGTACTGCATACCCTTCATCCACCTGTTTGCGAATTACTTCCAGCACACCAAGAGCCGTATCCTTATCAGTAGGATAGCTCTCCATACTCTGCCCGATTATTTCATCCTTAGATAGTTTGTCCCTGACGTTCTTTCCAATGTATGACCTGATCCGGGAGACCTCATTTGCTACGCCGTAAGGTACTGGTATCTCTTCACCCACCCAGGATGGTATTTCACCCCCCGGGTCCCGCACCGGCTCCACCTTGATGCGCCTGCGCTCGTCCAGTATCTCCATCACCCTCCACATCTCACCCCTGGCAATGAAGACGGCCCCCGGTCTTATGAAATTTACAATGAATATTTCATCCAGCATGCCCACAGGCCTGCCGCTCACCATGTCCAGCACGTCATATTTCTTTTCATCAGGTATCATGGACAGGTTGGCATAATAGTACTGCCAGCTTTTGCGACGCCTCCCCAGCTTGTTATTATCTTTTTCATACCAGACCAATCTGGTATCACTTACTTGCTGCAATATCCGGTCAATTTCTTTCTGGCTTGTATTGCGGAATGGGTAGGCCCTTGTCACAATATCATGGATTCGCCCGCTGTCCAGTTCACCGAAATCCAGTACCATACCGGCAATCTGGTTCGCCAGTGTGTCAGCCGACCCTTCATGGATAAGCGTCTCTTCGATCAACCCCTCATGTGCCCTTTGGATAATGGCCCATGCTTCAAGCACATCATCGGGGCTGGTGGCAATGATGGTTCCTTTTGAGGTCTCATGTATCCGGTGTCCTGCCCGCCCCACTCTCTGGATAAGCCTGGACACTTCCCGTGGGGACATATACTGTACCACATGGTCCACGTCCCCGATATCAATACCCAGTTCCATGGAACTGGTGCAGATAAGCCCCCTGAGTTCGCCTGCCTTGAACAGATCTTCCATTTCAATCCTGGCCTCTTTTGACAGGGAACCGTGATGAACGCCAATGGACAATTCCTGCATCCTGAACCTGGAACCCAGGGCTTCGGCAGCCTCCCTGGTATTTACGAATATCAGCGTGGATTTATGTGAATACACGATGTCGCCGATTACACGCAGGTGCGATGCCATCTCAGGTGTACACATCAAGCTGCGGGCACTGGAGCGGTCGTCTGGAGTGACCTGCGGCGTAATCACATTGAATTCCAGATCTTTATAAATAGAGACTTCCACCACATCTATTTCCCGATGAGAGCCTGCCAGGAATCGTGCTACAGTGACCGGACTGCCCACAGTAGCCGACAGTCCAATCCTCTGGAACTCACCTGCTACCTCCACCAGCCGTTCAAGGCCAATTGACAACTGGGCGCCCCGCTTGCTGGCCGCCAGTTCATGCACTTCGTCTATCACGACATGCCGTACCGAAGCCAGGTTCTTGCGCAGCCGGCTGCCAGTCAGCATTATCTGGAGGGTCTCAGGGGTGGTGATGAGCACGTCAGGGGGGTGAGTGCTCTGCTTCTGGCGCTGGTATTTTGAGGTGTCCCCGTGGCGCACCTGGACATTGATGTTCATTTCCCTACCCATTCGCTCCAACCGTAAGAGCATGTCCCGGTTCAGTGCCCGAAGCGGAGTAATATATAATGCAGATATGCCGGCGCGCTCTTCAGCCGGACGGTTCAGGATATGATGGAACACGGGCAGCACTGCACTTTCAGTCTTACCGCTGCCAGTGGGTGCAATGAGTAGCAGGTTCTGGTTTTTGAGTAATTTTGGAATGGTACGTACCTGTGGCTCGGTGGGCTGGGTAAATCCCATTTTGGAAAGAATCGCCTGTATATCGGGGTGTAGTTTATTGAAAATATCTGACATGTCTTTAGAAACTCATGTTTCTTATTGTTTTGACTTCAAGTTTTTTATAACATGTGTAGATAACAGACATATTTTATCAAATTGCAGATATAACTGTTGGAGTTGTGCTCAGCAAAAGAAATTGAAGGGCATTCATCAAAAGTATGCAAGTGGGGTGGG
>QBUR01000159.1 GCA_013374385.1 Candidatus Methanocomedens sp.
TCTATAAAAAACTCCATACTTTATATATTATAACAAGTTAAATTGACCCAAATCAAGTTGGCTTTACATAACTAAATATTACAGGCGACAAATAAATGGAATTCGTAAAGGGCGGACCCACAAAACCCGAGATTGCAGCCATATCACTTTCCAAGTTGCAACTCACAAAAAACGATGTGTTCGCTGATATCGGCTGTGGTACCGGCAGCATATCCATCCTGGCAGCCGGACTGGCAGCTGAGGTCTATGCCATAGACTCCAGGGAAGAAGCCATAACTGCAACCCGGCAGAATATCGAATCAGCAGATGTCCGTAATATTACTATAATACACAGGGAAGCACCCGTAGCACTGGAAAACCTGCCCGCCCTGGATTGTGCATTCATAGGCGGCACCCGGAATATCACCGGCGTGCTGGAACAACTGGCAAAAAAGGTGCAGGGAAGGATTGTAGTAAATGCAGTACGCATCCAGACCGCCTCTGCCATCATCAGGACCCTACAGGACATGGGGTTTTTCGAGGAAGCAGTGCATGTCCAGGTGGCAAAAAGTTATCCACTGGCGGATGATATTGCATTTAAACCCATAAACCCGGTCTACATCATCGTAGGCGATACCAAAAAGGGGGCACCCTGAATGCTGGTAGGTGTTGGCCTCGGACCAGGGGACCCGGAACTCCTGACCCTGAAGGCCGTAGAGATACTAAAGAGCAGCGATATAGTCTTTGCACCGGGCCGCCTGGCCGCCCAACTGGTCGAACCCTATGCCAGGCCGCACCTGCTTGAGTTTCCTATGACAAAAGACAAATCGGTACTGCAGTCCCACTGGGAAGAGAACGCTGATATGGTGGCACAGCATGCCAGGGACGGACTGGCCGCATTCGGTCTTATCGGTGACCCTAACTTTTTCAGCACCTTCACCCACCTGCGCAGGCTCATCCGCCAGCGCCATCCGGATATAATTATTGAAACCGTCCCCGGCATCAGTTCAATTACAGCATTTGCGGCCAGGGCAGATATTGAGATAGAATCTTCATTCCAGGTAAGCGACGGTTCACCTGTCACTGACAGGATAATCCTGAAAGCCAGGCGTCCCGGTCAGATTGTGAATGAACTGGTTGATGAAGGGTTTGAAGAATTCACCCTCGCCCAGAAGTTGTACACCGAAGATGAAGACATCATAAAGGGCAAGGAAAATATGCCTGAAAAGGCAGATTATTTCAGTATAATCCATGCGAGGAAAACACGTGAGCGATAATAACAAAATATATTTCGTCGGAGCGGGTCCGGGTGACCCTGAACTGATAACGGTAAAAGGCCAAAAAATGCTTGAATGTGCTGACCTGGTGGTATATGCCGGCTCCCTGGTAAATCCTGTACTGCTGGACAAAATCAATGGCCAGAAGATTGATAGCTACGGGATGCGGTTGGAAGACATCACCAGCACAATGGTAGATGCAGTGAAGGAAGGACAAAAGGTCGTGCGGCTACACAGCGGTGACCCGTCCCTGTACGGTGCCATAATTGAGCAGATAACTGAACTGGCAAAACACGACGTTGACGTGGAAGTTGTGCCCGGTGTTTCGTCCATTTTCGCTACAGCAGCTGCCCTGGGCACCCAGTTAACCCTGAAAGGCGTTAGCGAAACCCTCATTATCACACGGCCGGCAGGAGAGACGCTTGAAAAGGATGATCTGGCAGCATTATCCAGACACGGCGCCACCATGGCAGTGTTCCTGGGCACCCGCATGATAGAAGAGGTCATGCAGGCAGTGGAATATCCGCTCGACACTCCTGTGGCAGTGGTGTACCATGCTTCATGGGATGACCAGCAGATAATCAGGGGTACGGTTTCTGACATCGCTGACAGGGTCAAGGCGGCAGGTCTCACCCGTTCTGCCATGATACTTATCGGCGGGGTGGTTGACCCCGTACATTACAGGAGGTCCCACCTATACGCACCGGAATAATCCACCTTCAACATAACCGGGATGTTGCTTTGAGGATTCAGGAATGTGTGAGCGGCGACCTTATCCCCTACAGTAAGGAAGCGTTCAGGACCGCTTTTGCACAATACGAGGCAATCATAGCGGTTATGGCATGCGGTATTGTTGTGCGGGAACTCGCACCATTACTCGATGATAAATGGACCGACCCCCCGGTGGTGGTTGTGGATGCAGGCCTGAACTATGCCATAGCTCTGTGCGGTGGCCATCACGGTGCCAATGAGCTGGCACAGCGTCTGGCCGGAACAGGAGCACATCCAGTCATCACTACGGCAACCGAAAGTCTGGGGCGTCCTTCTGTTGAAGGGACAGCACAGGCGGTGAGATGTGATATTGTGAACAAGGATTCGACCCGGGCTGTCAATTCCCACCTACTCAAATCTGACCTGCCTGTAATTGAGATACATGGACCAAAAGTGGTTGTAGTGGACGCGGACGTTAGTGTACTCCAGAAAAAAGCAGGTGAAGGAAAAACGGGGGTCATTGTTGGCATAGGTACAAGGCGTAATGTGTCCTCAGGCAATGTGGTGAATGCTATCCAGACGGCATTGTCAGAGTGCGAGTTAAGTATGGAAGACGTGGAATTATTTGCCTCAGCCGATGTCAAGGAGCACGAAGCAGGACTCATCGAAGCAGTTAGCAGCATCGGCGGACATATCGTATTTGTCTCCAGAGATGTTATCAACTCCATCAACCCGCCATCTGATTCCGAAGCCATGCGACTTGGCCTGACCGGGGTATGCGAGCCAGCTGCACTGGCGCTGAGCCGTGAACACAATCTCATCATGAAGAAGAAGGTATACAACAATGTCACAATCGCAATCGCAAGATAACGGGAAACTTTACGTAGTTGGAATCGGGCCGGGTTCGCCCCGGCACCTGACGCTGCGGGCCGTGGAAGTGCTGGAAGGAGCAGACGTCATAATCGGTAACGGTACATATCTGGACCAGATTGAACATCTTCTGAAAGGGCAGGAGGTCATAAGGTCAAGTATGGGAAAAGAGGTTGACCGGGCCAGCAAGGCTATCGAACTGGCACGGGACCGAAAGGTAGCCATGGTCAGCGGAGGTGATTCCAATATTTACGGCATGGCAGGATTGGTGCTGGAAGTTGCCCAGCATTCCGACCTGAAGGTGGAAATTGAGGTGGTGCCCGGTGTTACTGCACTGAGTGCGGTAGCCAGCCTGCTTGGGGCGCCTGTTGTTAGTGATTTTGCAGTTATCAGTCTCAGCGACCTGCTCACACCATGGGAGATTATCGAGCAGCGCCTGGAAGCGGCTGCCACTTCGGATATGGTCATTGCCCTCTACAATCCCAAGAGCAGGCAGCGCAATACGAACTACATCCGGGCAATTGAGATAATCAGGCGCCACCGGGCAGATACGGTGCCAGTGGGTATAGTAAGGAACGCATTGCGCCTGGAAAGTGAGTCTGTGAGTGTAACCACATTGGGTGAGGCAATGGACTATGACGACGAGGTGGATATGAGCACGACAGTAATTATTGGCAATAGCGAATCCAGGATATGGGGTTCGAAGATAATCACACCCAGGGGGTATCACAAAAAATATGAATACTGAACTTGTCAGGACGGCCGGACATCACACAAAGGAGATTGACCCGGAACTGGTACGCAGGTGCATCGAACCCGGTGCTACTACTCCCGAGGCCATGACCATTGCAGAAGCGGGCCGTGCAGTTGCCAGGGAGATTGTCGGAGACAGCGGACCTGAGGATAAGATACGGCAGCGCTGCGTGGTAGCCACCGGCGACCCGGCATTTAAAGACTTGCTGGTGTTTAGTCACGACCCCATAAGGGCGGGGCTGGATGCCATTTCTGCCGGGGCACCGATTTACACTGATATACGGATGGTTCAAACCGGGATAATCAAGACCGGGCATGACTGTAAGGTGCATTGTGCACTGGACGCAAAAGGCAGTGACACCCTATCGCAGGAATTGGGTATTACCAGGACATCGGCGGGGTTCCTGACATTGGAGCAGGACCTGCAGGACTCCATTGTGGTAATCGGCAACGCACCCTCGGCTGCCATCACTGTATCCCGCATGGTCGAGTATGGCATCAGGCCGGCATTTATTATTGCAGTGCCTGTGGGATTTGTGAACGCAGCTGAATCAAAGGAACGGGTGCGTGAACTTGATGTGCCGTCCATAACCTGCACCGGGACCCGGGGGGGTACGCCGGTGGCAGTGGCCTGTATCAATGAATTGATTGTCTTGAGAAAAAAACAATCATAAAAGAGATATATTACCAGCTTATTCTATAAGCCGGATGGCAAAGAAACGAAGAACCAGGCCTGTTGAAACCCAATCAAAAAAAGAGATACGACAACAGCAACAGGTAGATACTAAAAAGCGGGCCAACAGAGCAAAAATTCTAATAGCAGTTGGCACGGCTATAATCCTTATCGCATTTTTGTGGGCTTCATTCGGCAATCACGATGCTCCACAGGACTGGAGTGTGGACGACTACGGCATCATGTCCTATCCAACTGATCGGGGAGTTCCGGTTTTTGACTCTATGATCGTAAATTATACACCAGACCATACCATCGAATACATCAACTATTCCAGCAGGGATGAAGTTATCAGTGCCCTGCTGCGTGTTCCTAATAGTAGCGGGCCTGTGCCTGGTATCCTGATTCTTCCTGGGGCAACCGTCACCAAAGAAGGAGAACAGGGGCTGTCGGCCGAACTGGCAAAAATGGGTTATGCATCCATGGTCATTGACCAGCGCAATAATGGCGGTGTGGATATCCAGAAGGACGGCGAGCTGTTCGAGGTAGGGTATGAACCTATTGAGCACAAAATGGTCTATGATGCATTGCGGGCCGTTGACGTGATGCGCCAGTACTCTGAGATTGACCCTGACAACATTGCTATCATCGGAATCAGTAACGGTGGCAGGTTTGCCATAATTGCTGCAGGTATCGACCCGTCTATCAACGGAGTTGTGGGTATCAGTACCAATGGGTATGATTTGGAATCGTATATAAGTGAGACATCGGACCAGATAACACAAAACCAGACAAGATTCCTGCGTTCTATTGACCCTGACACCTATCTGGATAAGCTTCCCCCGCGAAAACTGGTGATGATACATATGACCAATGATTCTATCATCCCACTGGACATGGCACAGGCAACATATGATAAAGCAAATGAGCCAAAGGTATTCTATCCGCTGGAAGGTAACGGGCACGGGTATAATGGTGCCATGAGGGATGTGCTTGAAGCTGAACTTGCCCATATGTTCAGTTGAAAAAAAGGGATTCACACAACTTTTATACAATAATAGATTAGGGTATTCAACATGATAACTTCTGATAGAATGATCTTAAAGTGCTTCATATCCTTGACGATGTTAATTTTGGTAACAGGGACTGTAACCGCTGAAGACCCTCAGACATTGATGGGTAAGATAAATACCAACCTGAACAGTAATATCCCAGTATTTGTTTACTTCTATTCAGAAAACTGTTATTTTTGCCAGGAACAATCACCTATAGTTAATAAATTAGAGGAGAATTATTCCAACAATATCGCATTTATCTATGTAAATTTAGATGACAATCCACTCGCTGGACTTGAATTCAATGTGAAGGCCGTCCCAATTACATTGTTAATAACAGATAAAGATGAAAACCAACAATTTGTATCTCAGGAATTCAGAGGTCTTACCAACAGCACAGTATTGAACAGCAGTATCGAACAGGCTATCGCTAATATCAGTATACCACTCGAAACAATTCCTCTGACGCAGGATAAAACGTCCGGTACAGTTACCCTGACATTGATCATTATCCTGATTGGAATTACAGCTGTCTTGCTATATGTGATAAGGCATTAGGTTAGGCAAAATAGGTTGAATTTGCTATTTATCCCAGTACCTGCTCTATCCGCTCCAGTGCGGTCTGTATCCGCTCCCGGCTGGTAGCATAAGAAAACCTGATAAAGTCCATGCTGTGGGGACCGAAAGCACTACCTGGCGTAGCAGCCACATAAGCATCGGTCAGCAGCTTTTCACAAATATCATCCCCGTTGCCATACTCGCTCACATCGGCAAAAGCATAGAATGCACCACTGGGATAATTGCATTTGATGCCTATATTGTTCAGGCCGTCCACCAGCAGGTCCCGCCGTGCTTTGAACTCGGTAACCATCTCTGGTATGAATGACTGGTCGCCTTTCAAGGCTTCCACGCCCGCCCACTGGACAAAGGTGGTAGCACTGCTGACGCTGTGGCTTTGTAGCTTGGACATAGACGTGTACAATTCATGTGAAGTCGCAAGGTAACCCAGCCTCCAACCCGTCATGGCATATGCTTTTGAAAAACCATTGATAGTGATAGTGCGGTCTTCCATGCCGGGCAAGCTACCGATACTGAAATGTTCCTTATCATAGATTATCTTCTCGTATATCTCATCCGAGATAACAGTGATGTCGTGGTCAATAGCAAGGTCTGCAATCTCTTTTATCACATCCTTTGAAAATATCCCACCTGTGGGATTGCTTGGGCTGTTCAATACAATAAGTTTGGTCCGGGGAGTGATGTAGCCGGCAACATCAGTGGGATTGAAATCATTCTCAGGGTCAAGGGGTGAGAACACAGTTTTACCACCTGCAATCTTGATGCAGGGATCATAGGACACCCATGCCGGGTCGAACAGTATCGCTTCATCTCCCTCATCCAGCACCGCCAGTATGGCCTCGAACACAGCCTGTTTGGCACCCGGTGTTACGATAACGTGGGCCGGCTCAATATTCAGGTTGTTCTCTTCGTTCAGTTTCTCGGCAATAGCAAGACGCAATTCAGGTATGCCAGGAGATGGTGAATAGTGGGTATCGCCCCTTCGCAGCGATTCCACTGCTGCATCGGTAATGTTCTTTGGTGTGTCAAAATCAGGTTCGCCCAGGCTGAAACTGATAACATCATGTCCCTCGCGCTTAAGGTCATTGGCGAGATTCGTCATCCTGAGGGTTGCCGATTCCTCAATATTCAGCAGGCGTTTTGATACCATGGCTCCCCTCTGTGATTAGTATATTATTTTAACCTTTGCACCATCTTGACAGCAGCTTCTACGGCCCGTTTGGCATAGTCCACCCGCTTGTGGGCATCAAGTCTGCTCATGCCAGGACCAGATATACCCAGTGTCACCGGTTTATTGTATTCCAGTGACAGGTCGGTTATCTTCCGGGCAGCATGCTGCACTACAATCTCATCGTGCTTGGTCTGTCCCTCGATGACGCAACCAATAGTGACCACTGCATCGATGTTGGGGTCGCTTACCATTTTCTTGATAGCCAACGGCATATCATATACACCGGGTACCATGATGGTTTGCTCCACAGTGGCCCCTAAAAACTCTGCATGCTCCCTGCCCAGCATCTCCATCGTGTAGGTAAGGTCCCTGTTGAACTCTGCTACCACAAATCCCAGTTTAATGTCACTCATAGTCATAATCTCCTGATTGTTCTATATCCATAATAGTATAAATTTTAATATGTCCTACTGGCCCGCAGGCCCCACATCCTCATAACCCTGCCGCTGCCCGGTACCGGCCTCGCGTTCCAGGTCCCGGGGACGGAACATGAGTTTTACCACATTGAGGGCATGTTCCCGTGAGCGCTGCTCCATCAGCCACGCAAGGGTCTTGTCATCCCGGGCCTCATCCTCATGGACGAACACCTCGAGTATGTGGACATTGGTCATCAGCTGCGTCTGGATGATACCCTGGGATGCCTCGTGGGCACATATCTTATCCTTCGGGTCTGCACCAGGCATTCCCAACGCCATGACTATATCGCAGTCCTGTTCCTCAATCAATTTCTTACAGGCCACGGGCAGGT
Source organism: Candidatus Methanocomedens sp. (assembly GCA_013374385.1). GTDB lineage: Archaea > Halobacteriota > Methanosarcinia > Methanosarcinales > Methanocomedenaceae > Methanocomedens_B. The sequence goes on from QBUR01000159.1 coordinate 7,877, forward strand.
CCTTGATACCGGGCACGGTATACCGCTTTATCTTCACCGATGCGTTATTGCGCAGTTCATCAATGGCTGCACCTCCCATATCATACCTTGCAAAAGTAGTATCAGCAATGCCTACTGTGACCATACTTATCTCCAAATGTAACTATTATTTTATATCTTGTCAAGTTCTTTGCTTGCTGCTTCCACGCCTGCGCCAATATTGTCCACCAGGCCGTGTTTTGCCAGTACAAGTTCCAGTACAGAGATAGTAGTGACCATATCAATAGCTGTGAAATTGCCCATACTGCCTATCCTGAAAATCTTCCCCTTCAAGTGAGACTGACCGCCGGATATCTGGATGCCCATATCCATCATCTCACCACGCAATTCCTTATCGGTTATACCTTTCGGGGTATTCATGGCAGTGACCGTATTGGAATAACTGTGATACTTATCGATCTTCGGGAACAGTTCAATTCCCAGCGCACCTGCGGCTGCCCGCACAGCTGCTGCACCCTGCGCATGCCTGTGCTTTCGCTGTTCCATTCCCTCTTCCTTTACTATCCTAAGGGCCTCGCACATAGCAGATATCAGCGGTACACCCGGTGTGTAGGGGGTCTGGGTGGGTGAATTGGACCCTGATTTACGGTATGCTTTGAGGTCAAGATAATAAGGAGGTTTTTCAACTATTGCGTCCCAGGCGGCATCGCTGACAGTGATAGCAGACAGGCCCGGTGGTGCAGCAATACATTTCTGGGAACCCATGAATGCAATATCCACTCCCCATTTGTCCACTTCCACCGTGTCACCGCCAACTGTGGTTATGGCATCCATGATGAACAAAGCACCGTGTTTTTTTGCCAGTTTAGCTACTTCATCAACCGGATTCTTGATGGCTGCACTGGTCTCGTTATGCACCATTGCCACGGCCTTGACACCCTTCTCAAGTGCTACCTTAACAGCCTCCAAGTCAATGGGTGTACCCCATTCATACTGAAGTTTGACTGCATTGCCATAGCGTTCACCTATATCACATAACCTTTCTCCGAACTTGCCGTTCTCAATAGTGATTATGGTATCGTCCTTCCCAATCACGTTCCCTATGGCTGCTTCCATACTGGCTGTGCCTGAACCTGAAATTACGAATACTTCATTCTTTGTCTGGAACAGGTCAGCCAGAATTTCACGGCATTCGTCATAGACCGCCCCAAACTCCTCTCCCCTGTGACCGAACATGGGTCTGCCCATGGCTCTCTGTACCCTGGGTGCTATAGGAACCGGGCCCGGAATCATCATCAATGTATTTTCAAGTTTCATCGTGTAGTCACTCGATATAGTTCAATCTGAATAGGTTTTGTTAGATGGAATAACTTGCATGTATAACTTTTGATTATTAAACAATACCTGATGACCA
>QBUR01000158.1 GCA_013374385.1 Candidatus Methanocomedens sp.
AGTTTCCACTATTATATATATACAATATAATGTATAAAAACGTTTGTGTACGGTTTGGTGATATCTGAACAAAAATACATTTGTGTGGATTATTTACTGTTAACGTCCATTTCCCGCATTATTTTTATAGTGAGATTGTAGATTAGTATGCATGAGCGAAAGTCTGGAAAACATCATAAGCAAAGGATTCCATGTGTGGAGCCGCAACCTGAATATCTGTATCCCGCTTATTTTCAATTACATAATACAGGTGGCTGTCATGTTCGCTGCAGCCGTGGCCGGGATGTTGATATTGTTTGGCACGAGTTCTCTTGATAATATTGCCACCATGACCGACGACGAACTGTTTGAAATCATGTCAACCTCTATCGGAGAAAACATACAGGCATTCGTTGTCCTGGTCATACTGGTCTTCGTTATTCTGCTGTTGTTCCAATCCTACTTTTTTGGAGGGGCAGTGGGTATGAGCCAAAACGCTACTGCCAAGGGCGACTCTTCGATAGCAGACATGTTCAATGCGGCGGGCAATAACTTCTTTAATGTCTTCAAGGCCAACTTTGTTATGATACTGGTGGAACTTGCCGGTATTGTGTTCCTGGTCCCGGGCGCAGTTCTGGTCAGGAACAATATGGAACTCATAGATTCCAGCCAGTTTGCAGGCGGAGTAGTGCTTCTGTTCATCGGCATACTAATATGGATTCTGTACCTGTTGATACTGGATTTACTATTTTCAGTGGTCATCTATACCATAGTGATAGAACATGTAAGCACGCTGGACGGTATTACTGAAGGGGTCCGGTTCTTTATGGACAACAAGTTTGGTGTTTTTATCCTGTGGATTATTATTTTTATAATCTCAGCAGTTGTAGGAATTGTGTTCTACATTACAGGCAATATCATTGCAATAGCAGGTAGCGAGAGCATGAATATTGCCTGGTCATTTGGCAGCCAGTTGATCCTACTGGTAACCCTGCAACCACTGATAATAGTTTTATGGACCCGGCTGTATATGGTGAAAACTGGAAAAGACATATACATTGATGAACTGCTGATTGAGCCGTGGGGTAAATAATATCTATCCGGCCGACATCAATGAGCCGTATAAACAGGACACGTGATGGATATGGATAAATACGACAGCGTTATCGAACTGGCAAAGAGGCGGGGCTTCCTCTGGAATTCATTTGAGATTTATGGCGGCACGGCAGGATTCTACGACTACGGACCCCTGGGTGCCATGCTTAAACGCAGGGTGGAGAACATCTGGCGTGATATTTTTGTCATCAATGAAGGTTATTATGAGATTGAGGTACCTACCATTGGTATAGAAGATGTCTTTGTGGCTTCGGGACATGTTGGCGGCTTTTCAGACCCACTGACCGAATGCCAGAAGTGCCATGAATCATTCAGGGCAGACCATCTTGTCGAGGATGTTGTCAGCAACCCGGATACGCTGTCCTCTGAGGACCTTACTGTTATTATAAAAGACAACAACATCAAATGCCCTGAATGTGAGGGAGAATTAGGAGCTGTGTACGAGTTCAACCTGATGTTCAGTACCAAAATTGGCCCCGGCTCCAAGCGTGTCGGTTACCTGCGCCCTGAGACTGCACAGGGTATGTTCGTGGATTTTCCCAGATTATTGCGGTTCTACAGGGAAAAACTGCCCTTTGGCGTTACACAGATAGGAAAAGCATACCGTAACGAGATATCCCCACGCCAGGGTGTCATCCGGTTGCGGGAATTCACCCAGGCAGAGGCTGAAATTTTCGTAGACCCCAGGGACAAGAGCCATCCCGGCTTTGGTAGCATCAAGGATTACGCAGTACTATTATATTCAGACCCGGCCCAGTCGTCAGGCCAGGACAGCATTGAGATGACTCTGGGTGACGCCGTGGAGCAGGGTATCATCGCCCACCAGTTCCTTGCATATGCCGTTGCCTTGACCCACCAGTTCCTGCTGCGGGTGGGAGTATCTGCTGACCGGATGCGGTTCAGGCAGCACATGAAGGACGAGATGGCCCATTATGCTGTTGACTGCTGGGATTCTGAAATATTATCGGATAGGTTCGGCTGGGTGGAGATAGTTGGTATCGCCGACCGGACAGACTATGACCTCAATGCCCACAGCAAGGTTAGTAAGACTGACATGTCAGTGTATATGGAATATGATGAGCCAAGGATTGTTGAGAGAACAGCGATCAAACCTAATATGGGCAAGATAGGGCCGGCATTTAAAGGTCAGGCAAAAGCTGTGATAGATGCATTGAATTCAATGGATGCCAAAAACCTGTCTGATGATGCAATAACAGTCAATGTCGGTGGGGAAGAGGTGACTATATCGCCTGACATGTTCGAAATCCAACAGTTGACCGAAACCATTCACGGTGAAAACATCGTGCCCCATGTCATTGAACCATCATTCGGCATTGACAGGATCATCTATGCAGTCCTGGAGCACGCCTTCAGGGAGGAGGATGTGGAAGGCGAGGACGAGGGCAGGATTGTCTTGGGACTGAAGAGCGAAGTGGCACCGGTACAGGCTGCCGTACTGCCTCTCTTGACCCGTGATGAACTCAAAGGACCTGCAAGGGAGATAGAATCTGCGCTCAAACACAAAGGCGTAATGGCAGCTTATGATGATTCAGGCACCATAGGCAGGCGTTACCGCAGGAACGATGAGATAGGCACACCGTATTCCATTACAGTGGATTACGATACCCTTGAGGACGGTACCGTCACTATCCGGGACCGCGATTCCATGAAACAGGTCCGCTCCCCCGTTGATACTATTGCAGATACTGTACACGACCTGGTACACGGCCATACCACATTTGAAGATGCCGGCACCCCGATTGCATAATGGCACTCCGGTTGAATAATATTACATACTTATGTCTATCATAATCTCAAAAGAATTGTTGCGTAAGTCCATTCACTTAGCAGGGATCCTAATCCCTGTGGCATACTATTTTCTCGGGCGTTTCACAGTCCTGTTCTGGCTCAGCCCAATAGTAATTGTAACACTGCAGTTTGAATGGATGAGACTGCGCGGGTACATAAATTATCCTGCACCCCTCCTGCGCCCATCTGAAGAGCACAGGGTGGCAGGTTATGTTTATTCAATAATTGCGGCCTTTATTGTCATTGCATTATTTCCGAAGACCATTGCCATTACTGCAATTACCATGGCAGTCCTGGGTGACTTTTCCTCGGGTATTGCCGGTGCGGTTTGGGGTAAAAAAGCCGATGTGAGGCAGATGCGCCTACCGATAAAACCGGTACCCATATTGTTGGTAATGCTGCTGGTAAGTTTTTCTACCGGCTACCTTGCAGCCCATGCGCCCGTACTGGCACCCCTGCCAATCTATTCAGTGGCATTGGGCGCCCTTGGTGCCACACTGGCTGACGGCGTACCATGGCAGATACGCGGACATGTGTTCGATGATAATCTGACGATACCACTGGTATCTGCGGTATTGATGCTGGTATCCTCTGGAATTTAGATGTTTAGCAGTGTTAGGGTGTTCTCCACTCCCAGAGCTACACCTTCAACCTCGATTCCGCCTCTTCCTTTCGCGCCATCCCCTACAATGTACAGTCCCTTGATGGGTGTGGAATTGTTCGTTAATGAACCGGATGCTGCGCGGTTCACAGGCCAGCCGTCCCGGTAGGTCTGGACCATCAGTACCTCGTATTCTTTGCCCTTGAATATATCCTGAAGGTCATTCAGCCCCAGTTCTATCTCAGACTGGATATCATCGGATTGCAGGGCCTGGTGTGACATGATAAGATGTTTTCCCTGCGGTGCCAGGGACGGGTCAACATTGGTGACCTCGTTGATACCATTTACCCGTTTAGCATAGGGTGTGAACAATACGCCGCTATGCCCTATCAACGGTCTGTCTGCCCCAAGGCAAATCTTGATGCCTGCTGATGGTCTGGCTGATTCCATCGCAATCAGGTATTTCCTGAACTCATCAGTGGCGGGGTGGTCATATAACTTGGCGGTTGCCTGATGCCCGATGTCGCTGATGACCAGGTCACCTAGAATGGTCTCGCCGCCTGTTTCTACTCCTACTGCCCTGCCGTCCACTGTCTGTATCCTGTCCACCTGACGGTTAGTATGGATTGTACCGGCGCCCGAGAGTATGACCTGTTCAAGGGCATCAATGATGGCACTGCACCCTCCTATTGGTACACCGGGACCGCCATATCGGCGCATGTTTTCAATAATTGCCAGTGTCTCACTTGCAGACACTTCATCACTGCGCATGCTTAATGCCCAGCCGCAAAATGCATCGGCAAATTTGACAAGCCATGGGTCTTTTATGAACGGGAAGAACCAGTCTTTAAATGACCTATCATCGGGTTTTATAAATCTGGATTTGAATGTCAGGTATGACAATTTCAGCTTGTTGGTCCAGGAAAGAGGGCTGGAGAAATCATAGAATGATATGTCTCTGGTACTGCCATTATCAGGTATCCTAAGCACGCCCGTTGGTGATGAAGGGACAATATTCACGTCAGCACCCACCTGCCTGAGCATGGATGCCAGAGGACCTTTGTTACCGTGTGGTATCATGTGCAGGGCGCCCGTTGTCAATTGGTAGCCTTTGTAGTCCAGGTTGATAAAACGTCCGCCAATTATGGGCAGGCGTTCAAATATTTCTACACTGTGTCCTTCCCTGACCAGCCGCGCAGCTATGAGCAGGCCGCCTAAACCGCAGCCCACTATCAGGGCTTTCATGCCTCATCCTCCTTAATGGCACCCAGTGGACAATATGGCATACAGATACCGCACTGGGTGCAATTGTCACTGATACTTGCCCTGCCGCAAACCGAAATGGCCTCGCTGGGACAGAATACTACACACTGACCGCATCCTACACATTCTGTACTGATTCTCATGTTACTCAGGTAAAATTTTTGATGAAAATAGCGTTTGATTGTATATAAGTTATGAGTTTTAATATGTCTAATAATGTGAGCCTTGTAGATATTATTTCATTGCCAGTATCAAAACAATTATTTACTATAATGCATATTTACAGCCATCAACTTGCCAAGGTGGCGGAGCGGCTACGCAATCGCCTGCAGATTTGCACATGATTATGTGCTGGCAGTAAGCGGTTTCACTCCGGTTCGAATCCGGACCTTGGCTTTCAATCTTATTTTTTCGGTTGTTTATTGCTCATAACGTGTTGGAATTTGCAGTTACTAATTTGTGCCAACTATTTAATCTCAACAATTATGCGATATAGATTTCCCAGGAATAGACCACAATACTGCAATTCGCAAACTTAATATAGCCAGCAAGGTTTTGCAATTGCCATATTTCGCTGGAGTTTCGGCAATTGAACATGACGAGAACAAATAAATCGAATCTTAACACCTTCTTTAGATTATTCTCAAAGAAAAAAGCAGATAATAGCCTTTGCACTTACAAGATTCGTCTCACAGATAGTCAAAAATCCTTGATGATAGATTGCGGGGGATGTACTACAGGAAATTCAGGGCTGGATGACCCGGTCTGCCGCAAAAACATCTTCCAGATAATGAGCAGGGAACCCATGGTGGACAGACTGGTACTCTCCCACTTGTACGACCGGGATTATGAAGGAGAAAATCTAAGGCGACTTTACCTGCTGGCAGGGTTTATTGATAACATTAGGGTATTTTGTGACAGTGAAGTACCAGCCGCATGCGGGAATTGCCTTTCAGAACGACAGGAGTTCATATCCGGTGTAATGAAGACTGGACTAGAAGACCCGGTGAAGGCATATAACACGCTTGTATCACAGGTGGATTTGGGTGCCGTATGCTCCAATACAGAATCAGGACAAGGGCATGCATGTACCAGTGAATACATCCGAATGCTTGTCAGTATGAGTGAATGTACCGACGGCATGGCAGAAAGTATGGATGCAAACCTGTCGCCGGAAGAATATTACTCCAGGGTAATCAAACCCTATACCAGACCCAAGTTCTCTACATCCCGCATCTATACCGAGCCTCCCGACAACGCTGTTTTCCTTGAGGGATATGATGTGAAAAGGAGCGGTGGCCGGGCTATGGAGGTTTCAATATACAGCCTGTCTGACAGGCCTGAGAGCCTGTACTTCCTTATTCCTCCTGAATATAACCTGCGCCCTGAGGAATTGGGATTGCTGGAGTCGGTGCGTTCACGCCTGATGCGACACCGCCCTGATGACCTTAATTTTGCAGACCCTGTGAACAGCAGGGAGTATTTCAGGCGACGCAGCCAGCAAATTCTGGCCGAAGAAGCCGGGCTCAAGGATATGAAACTCAAACCGGACAAGATAACGGTGTTAGCTGATATCCTGGCAAAATATACCACGGGCTTAGGTATACTGGAAGATGTGTTATCTGATTCGAGAGTGACTGATATATACGTAAATGCGCCTGTGGCTACCAATCCGGTCCATGTTGTGATTGAGGGTGAAGAGTGTTCCAGCAACATCTACCTGTCCCAGGATGATGTGGATACCATGATATCACGGTTCAGGGCACTGAGCGGCCGCCCCTTCGGGGAGGCGAATCCCATCCTGGATATGGACCTGGCCGAGTACAAAACAAGGGTTTCGTGTATCGGGAATCCATTGAGTGCAGGCGGGTTGGCCTATGCTTTCCGAAAACATGCCCAAACACCCTGGACCCTGCCCAGGCTCATTAACGAGGGGTCAATGACACCGCTGGCAGCGGGACTGCTGAGTTTCCTTGTGGACGGGCATTCATCCATCCTGATAGCAGGCGGCGTGGGTGCAGGCAAGACCTCGCTGCTGTCGGCCCTGATGTTGGAAGTGCCCCAGAAGTACCGCATCCTGACAATTGAAGATACGCCCGAGTTGCCGTTGAGGGACCTGCAGCGTCTTGGCTGGAAGGTGCAGGGCATGAACACCCGCTCTGCCATTGCAGGCTCTGAATCCGAGATCGCGCCCGATACTGCACTGAGGGCAGCCCTGCGCCTGGGTAATTCTACGCTGGTCATCGGTGAGGTAAGGGGTCCCGAGACCCGGATGCTGTACGAGGCCATGCAGGTAGGCACTGCCGGCAATTCGGTGCTGGGTACGATTCACGGCGCATCCACCCAGACTGTGTACGAGCGCATTGTAGGAGCACTTGGCGTGCCCGAGCAGTCATTCAAGGCTACGGATGCGGTGGTGGTATGCTCCAATATCAGGATAAGCGGGAGTATGCGCAAGAAGAAGCGGCTGGTACAAGTTTCTGAAGTTACTTCGGGCAACTGGGATGGTACGGGTACGTTCTTCAATGACCTGATGATGTTCGATGCGAGCAATGACAGGATCGAGCCTACTGACCTGCTGGATATGGGGCAGTCTGAACTGATTGGCAGGATTGCGCAGAGGTGGGGTGTAAGCATTGACGAGGTGCTCCTGAATATCAAGATGAGGGCACAGATAAAAGGGATGATTGCCGAGGCTGGCAGGACGAGGCCCGAACTGGTGGAGGCTGACAGGGTGGGGCAGGCGAATAATATGTTCTGGTTGCTGATGAATGAATTGCAGGATGGGGATGGGGGCGTTGATCTGGGTGAGGTGTATCGGCGGTGGTGTGGGTGGTATGAGGGGATTTTATCCAGGGATGTGTGAATTCAATCTCTATTCGAGTTGATATACAGTCAAAAACAGCCAGGCTGGAATAAAAAGTATATCAACGTCGCCATGTTTCAGTTCCAATGTGTCCTTTGTAATTACCACACCGTATTTACTATTGAACTTATTCATGAATTTTGTGAGTCCTTTGATATCAGTTGGGTTGTTGCGGTATTTAATCTCCACCGGAACAATTGTCTGGTCTTTTATGATAATGTCGACTTCATATTGTCTCCGCCAAAAATAACCAGCGTTTAAGTGGTTAACACAAATATTTTCAATAACCAGGCCCGCATAATCAGCAGAAAAAATCTCCTCGGTGTGCCTGGTCAGTGCATTCACCAGTGCATGGTCCTGCAAGTAAAATTTCTTTGCTTTTCGTGTACCAGCCAGATAGCTTCCTGTGTAATTTGTCAGCTTTCTTACAAGGAATGATTCCTGCAAATACATCATATAATTAGATATGGTCTGCCTGGTCACCTTCATGGCCCTGGCAAGTTCCTGGTAATCGATAACATGTCCTGACTGATGTGCGGTGATCTTCAACAGTTCCATTAAGAGCGCAGGTTCCTTGATGTCGAACATCTTGGAAATATCCTGGAATATTATCCTGTCAGTGTTGGTCCTGAGATATTTGTGGATATTTTCAATGGATCTTTCATCAAGGATCTCAGGGAAACCACCTTTTATCATGTATTCATTCAGTAGTGTCTCGATGTCATCTTTATACAGGAATATATCAGCTTGTCTTGTTTCAAATGTTTTGAAATCAAACTCATCCACAACACCAGGTAACTGTATCCCCTTCATCTGAAGAAAATCCCTGAAGGTAAGAGGTGTCAGTACAAATTCATAGAGCCTACCTACAAGGCTCTCTTTGGCTTTTTTGATCTGCAGGCTTGCCGAGCCTGAGACAAAGAACTTTATTTTTGGGTACAGGTCATAATATCTCTTTACAACTGCCTCCCAACTTTCGACATATTGTACTTCGTCTATGAATATGTATATCTGCTCACTACTCCACCCGGGGGTGACTTTTTGGTAATTCTCAAGCACTTCATCAATGATATCGGGTTGTGTAGCCAGCACTTCATCGAAGGAAAAATAGAGAATGTTCTTAGGATTCACACCACTGTTTATCAGATGCTTGATGAACTGGTACATCAATGTGGTTTTTCCGGTCCGCCGCAGCCCTGTTATACCTATTATCTGCCTGTCGGGCAGGTATTTCTCGATGTCATTAAAAATGGGTCTGCGCGTCTCTTTTGCATATTCTTTCCTGACATGTCCGGTCTTCCACCATTCATTGAACTGTACCATCAAGGAGGGAATGTCCATAAGATGTTAATTTGTTGTTGATAAATATAATAGTTGTGGTTAACACAAAATTAGAAAATGTGTTAGTTGTAATTAACACAAATCTTGATTTTAGAAATATATTGGCAGAATTTATTCATTTATAATTGCCGAGGCTGGCAGGACCAGGCCCGAACTGGTGGAGGCTGACAGGGTGGGG
>QBUR01000157.1 GCA_013374385.1 Candidatus Methanocomedens sp.
TCACAATAACAAATACAGGGGTTGCAAGGTCCCATGACAGCCATGACGGCCAGTAGGTTGCAATAATTTCTGATGTGTTCATTAGCAAATGTAAATTCATTGTAATTGATTAATAAACTTTCGAAAAGTAAGAGCTTAAAAAAAAAACAAATATTATTTACTTTCACCCCATTAGCAGAGTACATATGATACACAAGCACCTCAATGACCTCACAGTCCAGGAATCACAGCGCTTGCTTGACAGGGCAGGCGGGATACAGGACGTTACAGAAACAGTATCCAGCATCCTTGGGGATGTCAAGACCAAAGGCGATGCTGCTCTCAGGCAGTACACGAAACAGTTTGATGGGGTGGATACTGATGATATTGAAGTGGATAGTGGAACAATAGAAGCAGCATTTGACACTATTGAACCAAATCTTTTAGAGCACCTCAGGACCGCAGCCGATAATATCCGTGCCTTCCACAAGGCACAGCTGGGTGAATCCCAGTGGTTCATGGAATCCTCACCCGGCATCATGCTGGGGCAGAAGACTACACCCCTGGCAGTTGTGGGTGCTTATGTACCGGGCGGCAGGGCAGTGTATCCATCCACTGCGCTCATGACCGTCATTCCTGCTAAGGTGGCAGGAGTTAAGAACGTGGTCATATGCACCCCACCTGGACCGACCGGGGTAAATCCGCTCACACTGGCAGCGGCACACATTGCCGGGGCTGACCACGTTTATCAGGTGGGCGGCGTGCAGGCTGTGGGTGCCATGGCATACGGCACCGAAACCGTGCCTGCCGTTGATAAAATAGTGGGCCCGGGGAACGTGTATGTAACGGCTGCCAAGATGATGGTCAGGGATCGCTGCGAGATTGATTTCCCTGCCGGGCCCAGTGAAGTGCTTATTATTGCCGATGACACGGCAAACCCCCTTTTCATTGCTGCTGACATGCTGGCCCAGGCCGAGCATGACCCCAATGCCGTATCTGTACTGGTTACTACTTCAATAGATGTGGCGGTAAAGGTGAAGGTCAGCCTGCTTGAGATGGCCGAAACTGCAGTAAGAAAGGAAATAATTCAGCAGTCACTGGAAAATGCGGCAATATTGGTTGCGGATTCACTTGAAGATTGTATCGATTATTCCAACAGGTTTGCTCCCGAACACCTTGAAATAATCACAGCTGATGACGGAAAGATACTTGAGGAAATTACTAATGCAGGTTCTATCTTCCTCGGGCCATATACTCCGGTTTCGGCAGGTGACTATGCTTCCGGCACCAACCATGTGCTACCCACTGCCGGGTATGGCAGGATTTATTCCGGACTCAATGTGGACCATTTTGTAAAGAAGTCCACAATCCAGAAGCTGAGCAGGGAAGGATTGGCTAAACTTGAGGGTACGATTACCTCACTGGCTGAAGCCGAAGGGTTGAGCGCGCATGCTGATGCTGTGAGAAAACGATTGTCCTAATCTCAGCCCGGGTGTGCCTGTTTTTTTCAGGGAACGTTTAAATATCTTTAGAAGTACATATAATAAGGTGAATACTATGGGGAACTCTAATAAATCGCTCGTTAATCTTATTGTAGGAATTGTACTGATTATAATAGGTATTGCATGGTATGTTATCGACATTCCAATTCTGTCTTCATTTATGGCCGGCCTGATTACCTTCACTCCTTTCTGGAAGATACTTGCTCTTTTTGTGCTGGGTATGTTTGGCATCTGTATCTTTTTTGTAGGTCTTATCCTTGCATGGATGGGATGGGATGACTACAAGATGGGAAAAGAGATGGCCGAATGAAGCTCCCCACAGCAGAGCTGTGGGGTATCTCATGTCTCAGGCTACTGAGGTTGCATTGACCATAGCTTGTCCCAACCGCAGCAGAGCTGCGGGGTATAACGAATACGATCAGAAGAGCCTGATGATAAAGATGAGTGGGAAGAAGAAGTTGAAGAAGAGGACGAAATAGAAATAGAAGCCGAGGAAGAAGCAAAAGAAGAAGAAGTTTCGGACAAGGAAGCTGAACTCGAAAATGAACTCAGGGCGGAGATGGAAAAGAAAACTGAAAACCCTGGATTCACATGCGACATATGCGGTAAAACCGTAAAGAGCAAAGCCGGATTGGCTGCACATAAGCGCTCACACAAATAATATCAGGACAGCATAACTGTCGCGACATAGAGATTCCTGTCCCCCAGCAGAGGGACATTGAAATCATTTGTCATAGTCACCCTTAGGGAATGATTGCCTGCACTCAGCATCACATTCCCAGAGGGTACATCTATTTTAGATGCGCTGGCTATTTCTTTATCTCCCAATAGCATACCGTCAATCTCAATTCTGCAAATTGCCCACTCCTCTGACATAAGTGGCCAGTGTGCCTCCGTACCCCAGCCCGTCAAGGTGACACTGTACACCGCATCATGTTTTAGTTCAAAATCCGCACTTAATTCATCAGCAGGACCACCTCCGGGTGATGACATAATCCAGTTATTGAACTCAAATACCACAGGCGGCAGGGTAAATACAACTTCACCAATGCCATTATGCAGCCCGGGCGAGCGGGCCGTAATCACACATAGTCCCAATTCCCCTGATGTTATGTTTGTGCTTCCGCTGCCGTGGGAATTGGTAATAATCTGGTCTGCACTCAGGTTCCCGTGTGAACTGCTCAGGTTGATGACCTGCTCCTCTGCCTGTACATTGATGCCCATGCTGTCAATGACCTGTACACTGACCCTGGCAGCCATCACTCCATCGGCAGGCACTGAATCCGGCTGTACTGACACCAGCAGTCCATTTGGGAGACCTCCGCTGTTGTCAGGTTTTATATACGCATCCACATCATCTGTCAGGTGGGACAAGGTGTAGACATCGCCCCTGTTATATACCAATTCAAAGGTCACTGACTGGCTGCCTCCTCTTATCACCAGGGCCTGCTGCAACCCGTCCACCACATTTGGTGCCCAGAGGCCACCAGCAAAAACGCCTTCTTTTAGATGAACTGAACTATCAAGTTTTACCAGCGTCTTGCTGCCGCCCGTGAGTTTGTAATATATGACGTTGCCATCATCAGTCTCAAGTCCGGGCGGCGTGTCTGTAAGAATGCCGTTATTGTCGGGATCAGGGTCCACACCAAAGCATATGTATTCAAGACTGTCTGGTAGTACCAAGTGAAAGTTCCTGATATTACCTGTGGGTGCATAAGGGTCGACTAGGTCACGGGCGTATCCTGATTGCATCTGCTGGAAAGATGACTTCAATTCACCCATCTGTCGTTGCATTAATGCTTCATCCATCGGGGGTCCGGCATTTTTCAGGCCGATTGCTGCAATTGCAATTATGACACCGACCAGTACCAGGTAGACTACGAGTTTCAATGGAACCGTGTCAATGCCCTGTTCATCGTCCCACATTTTTCCCATCACTCCCCGCTAAAAGATAACAACGCATAAATATGATTTGATATTTTAGCTTGCCGGATTAGTGACAAAATGGACAGACCAGATATTAACGGCAGAATAGAGTCATTTGACCAGAGCTTACGGAGCCTTGATAGGCGTCTGCGTGCGATTGAAAGGAGATTGTCTGGAAATACGACCGAATCAAACTTAGTTTTACTGGAACCTGAAAGTGGCCAGTGGACAGACATTGATATTGAAGAACTCAATGGTGAAATGAGTACGTTGCAGGCACTTCTGGATAAGATGCGACTTGAACTGGATACGTTAAAGTCGAACGACCTGAGCCAGGTAAATAAGTCATTGAGTGAAATGATGCACGATATCCAGGCTACCAATGAAAAAATTAAGGCTCTCACCGAACAGCACACAAACCTGAGGAACCAAACTACTACAACGGTAGATTCACTTAGCAGCGACAACAAGTCAGAAATTACCGACCTTGGCAAAGAGCTGGAAGAAGTAAAGTCCAGGCTTAAACGCCAGGAGAACATGAACAAAATAACAATTGGCAGCATCAAAGTACCTGTAGAATTATCAGGTGTAGTGGCGTCTGTTGCTCTTATTATCACCGGTTATCTGGTATGGGCCGACCGGTGGGAAATCATAAGGTCCACTTATTATCCCATAGGATTGGCTATGTTATTTGCAGCAGCTGTGATAATAAAGTTCGTAATGTCAAACAGGCAACCTGAATAAGCATAGATACACACATGACCACGTTCAATTTGAGACTACTTTCAGGGCAAAGTCATTTTTTGCATCAAGAAAACCATTCCCTTTGGCAACTAATTTTAAGTATCCTTCGCCGCTCACGCTAATAGCAGCTGTATCCAGACTGAGCACTGTGCGCCCATCAACACCTGTTATTCCGGCACAGGATGTGTGAAGCCCGTAGATTATTACTGTAGCGTCTTCCACTGCTTGGCCGTCTACATCAATGACCTGTACCGTTATATTCTTTACACCGCTGTTGGTGTGCAACACACTGCTCGTAGTACTGTTATCAATCCCGATAATATCAGCGTGCATGCTTTTGGGAACTAGTTCCACATCGCCGATAAACATGATCATTGCACCCAGTCCGGCCATTCCGACAATGGTCAGGACCACCATGCGCATGGGTAGGCCCGTAGTTGCAGACTCGTCTCGAAGCATACTCAGGTTATGAGGATTGCGGCCTCGTCTGTATAATCATAAAAACCATTGGCTTTCGCTACCAGTTTGAGGTCAATGGAGTCCTGGTTGAGCCTGATGAACACATCAGAGACTGTAACATTCGCCTGTCCACTGGCATCGGTCTTGGCAGAACCCTGACCGCCGCCGCCTGATATTATTACACTGGCTCCTTGTACCGGGTTGTTATCACGGTCATATAATGTCAGATATATATTGACAACAGTGGGCACACCGTTTGCAATGTTCCCTGTTACACCGGAATTACCATCCACTGAATCCACTTCAACAACAAGATTTTTCTTTGACTCAGGGATGATGGCCAACAATGCTGCCAATGCAACCATACCAACCACAAGCATTACTACAATATTGATAGGCAATTCCATACCAGTATTGTCTCTTATAAAATATCTGTTAGATTTTGCCATTTTCATACCTGCATCTGCGACATCAGTGACATATTTAAAGTTTGCGAATTTTTTCACACAATTGCTGTAAAAAGTGCCCGGCTAACAACAACCGAAATGGTAAAAACCATAATGGAAACAGGCAGTATCTGCCCCAGGTCATACATGAACTGTGCCTTATCCCCGCCGTATTCAATACCGCCGGCAAACCGTACCAAAATAATGACCAGTACTATCATATAGAAACCCACAGCAAGTATGAAAATGTTTGGCGGTATGCTCTGTTCCATACCACCGCCCACATCAGACATTATGGAAGCAACACCCATACCTTCCGGCAGCCTGCTGGCTTCAAGGGAAATATTTTGCAGTATCTTTTGGATGACCTCTGAAAGTGCAAGGGTGACGCCAGCGATAAGCGGTGCAAATATAGTTGCAGTGGACTTCATGGTTGAGGTCACGTCATACAGTGAGCCCTTTATATTCTCCTCTACTTCCTCTAACTCCTTTAAGTGGTCTGCCAGTTTCACGATAGCTACACCTGCTGCCTGGTGACTTTTGTACACGCTCTGTGTGAACAAACGCATAGTAGTGTGTACCCGCTCTGAATAGATGTTCCTGAAAGCTCCATACTCACTATCAAATATAGCGCCTACCAGTGTTGTCCTGAGCAGTGACAGGTTGTTTGCCACTTCCTGGAATGTATCCCCTATACGTGTACCTTTCATAGTCTGAGCGGTCTGCATAAAAGCCCATTCAGGAGAACGTCCGTCACTGATACGGCGGCCCAGAACAAACAATGCATCAGCGAACTGGTATTCAATCTCCTTAATGTCATCCCTGATTCTCTTATACGGAGTATAGACCCCGATTGCGTATATGGTGATAAATGCCGTGGCACCCCATATCAATGGGAACGAAGGTGGGATGTAGCCGGTCATTGCACCGGTACTCACAAGCCCAAAAGGATTTCCGTATGCCAGCCAAAGGTACCCCGATGACCCAATAATGATTGCCGTGACCAACGCAATTATCAATGTTACACGCCTCGTGCGTTTGATGTTCACCAAGCGCGGGTGGGAGTCACGAATCTGGGGTGGTGGGAATGTAGCCGGCCGCTGGAGTAGTATATATTCGGCATAACCAAAGGTAACCAGCGGTAGTATCAGGTCATAGAGCAATATCAGGATGACAGCATCTATCCGTACACCCACTATGGTCATGGCTGGCAGCAGTGCCACCAGTGCCAGCGGAATGAGAATGAAAATGCTGTATAGGATATATGTAGGTGTCTTAAGGCGGTTTGCGAATCCTCCCATCATGTGCCTGGTCCCCTCAAGTACAATATCAAGGCTTTTATTCAGCGTAATAACGCGCTGGGCCTCATCAGGCTCATTGGTACTGCTTCTTACAAGGTGCAGTGCCCGCTTGAAGTATTCGCTGTTCTTGCCCCACTGGTTCGCAAAGGCTATTGTGGCATCGTCTATGCCTGTGTACACCCGGACATGCATGTCCCAGATGAGTTTGCGCAGGTCACGGGCCAGGGGACGCTCAGAGTTGGTGGCGGCAAAGGAGATAGCACGTTCCATGTTGGATACAAGTTTCATGCTCATGACGATGTAGGAAAGTATCTCCGGGATGTCACCCAGGGAATGTATCTTCATGAACCGGGCATGTATCTTGGGGTATTCGCTCAGGTAAACCAGCACGAAAACTGGAATGAGCACTGTGGTCAGGACCATGAAGGCAATAGTGGTAGAGCCAAATATCATGAACTGCAAGAGTAATACATCCACGATGAGTAACAGCAGAAAGGATAGCAGGGTGCCACTTATTGTCAACAGATGTGATTCATAAGGTTCTATCTCAAGACCGCAAAAATTGATACTATCAAGGAATTCCTGGCTGACCGACATTTCGCTCTTTTTTTTGAAACGCTCAAGGTCGCCTACCAGCCAGCTAAAATACTGCACTGAATGTCGACATGATGTTGAGTACCAGTTGTCGGTCATGGAATCCTCCGGGAGCTTACGAAGATTGTGGATGTATATATACGTAGTGAAATTTTATATTGATAATTGAATGTCAATTACTGATTCTAAATACATCATTGCAGTATTAAAAATGAATAAAAGGTTAGCGAGCGGGTTGGGGAGTGGGGGTTATTTAATAAAAGACCCGCACACTAACGCGCTTTGAATATTCATACATATATAAATAGATTCCGATTTTCCTCATTCTTTTCGTCTTCTATATATACCCGGCCCCACCTGGTGCATGCATGCACATCGGCTACTTAAATCTAAAAGGCAACCTCCTGCTTGCACCCATGGCAGATGTGACCAACCTGGCATTCAGGTTGTTGTGTAAAAAGTACGGTGCAGCTCTTGTATATTCAGAAATGGTGGATGCAGATGGTGTAATCTACCGTAGCAATAAGACCATTTCAAGGATTGTATCATCAGAGGAAGAACGGCCATTGTGTATCCAGTTATCAGGAGCATCCGCCCAAAGTCTGGAGCAGGCAGCCCGGCTCGTTGAAGAGCAATACAGTCCAGACCTGATAGATATAAATTTTGGATGCCCGGTACGACATATAGTCAAAAAGGGGTGTGGTGCGGCATTGATGAAAAGCCCGCAGTTGATGGCTGATATTATGGAGCAGGTATCTTGTACTGTCAGTGTCCCGGTCACTGCCAAGATAAGGGTGTATGAGGATCTTGACAGGACACTGGAGATGGCAAGTATGCTGGAAGATGCGGGCGCCAGTGCGCTCACAGTGCATGCCCGGACACCGCAACAGAACTATTCGCATAGTGCCGATTGGGATGTTATCCGGGCTGTAAAGGAGGATCTGTCTATACCGGTTATCGCTAATGGTGATATTGACAGTGAAACGGCGGCTCGGACCGTACTTGAGCAAACTCGCTGTGACGGGTTGATGATAGGGCGCGCAGCCATCGGAAATCCGTTCATATTCAGGAGGATAGGATATTTTCTTGAAACTGGAGAATTTCTGGAACCGTTCGGGGTATCCGAACAGGTGGATGATTTTTTTGAGTATGTTGATACATCAGAGAAATACGGTTTGCTTGATTACGCCAGTGTAAAGCTCCATGCCAAGTGGTTCACGCGGGGAATTGAGGGGGGAAGGCAATTGCGTACAAGGATAAATGTGGCAAAAGATATTGACAGCGTGCTTGAGGTAATGGACGGAATAAGGTAATCTATCAAAATGGCGTAACCATTTCTATCAAAACAAAAACCCTATTGCTATCGATTTCTCTATCAAATTTGAGTAATTCGAAAAAATAAACGGAAAAAAGGTTTGATTGGAATTTTTTATTCCTTTAATATCAGTATCTCTGTTGCTTTGATCACTGCTTCTACTTTATCGCCTTCTTTCAGATCAAGATCTTCCACGGCTTCTTTTGTTAGCATCGAAGTCAGGATAGCGGGCTCTGCGATCTCAATCTTTACGACAGATGCTACCTCTCCTTTCTCTATTTTCTTCACAACTCCTTCAATCTGGTTTCTTGCGCTTATTCTCATTTTTGGCATCCTCCTTTACTTGTTACAACCACCGTCGCGGTTGCAGGATGTGCAAATATTGCAGCACACCATAAGAACATATCGCCCCGTCCGGTCTTCTGCCAGTTTCATGTCATGTTCTGCGATCCAGCCACAACCAGTATCAACTGTTTTAATTTGACTTTTGTAATATTGTAAACCGAAATGTATTTATACAGAACACACAACTGTGTTTGAAGGGAACCTGATGAAAAAAACGGCAATACTCGCGGTGATGATTCTGTTTTGCAGTGTAATTGCACATGGGTGCATCAGCGAACCCGCGCAGTCAGCAACAGAAGGAACAGAATCGCTCCTTGTTTACTGCGGCGCAGGGATGAAAAAGCCGATGGACGAACTTGGGAGCCAATTCGATCAGGAATACGGCGTTAAAGTGATATGCAATTATGCCGGATCCGGGCATCTCTTGAACCAGATGGAACTGGCAGAAGAGGGGGATGTCTACCAGCCAGGAGCAATGCACTATTCCA
>QBUR01000156.1 GCA_013374385.1 Candidatus Methanocomedens sp.
AACCCTATAATGTATCCAAATACGCTATCAATACACATTATAATCTGACACTTTGATGTTGACTTGACACTAGATTAGTATGAGAGGTACTTAAAATGGAAAAGCCAAATCATCACATATTTGTTTGTTCCAGTTCCAGAATAAACGGACCGCAACAAGGAGTCTGCATGAAAAAGGATTCTATCCAGATACTGGCTAACTTTATGGAAGAGATAGAGGACAGGGATTTAGAAGGTGAAGTGATGTTAACAAATACCGGTTGCTTTGCAAATTGTGAAAAAGGTCCAATAGTGGTTGTTTACCCGGAAGGAGTATGGTATGGTAAAGTCACTTCAGGTGATGTGGAAGAAATTATGGATTCACATATAGAAAACGGTGGGGTAGTGGAACGATTAAAAATATGATGTCAGGCTGGTGTCAGCCTGTTATCGACAATTGATGCGGGATTTCCAGCACTATTTACCTTTCAGGAACTCAATATGTTCTTTGACAGCCTGAAGTTCAAGTTCTAAATGATGCTGGTATTCCTCGAATTTTTCTATTTTTTCCTGCTTTGTTTGAAGATGCCTGCTAAAGCCGACATGGCATCCTCACCCACAATCTCCTTGATGCATCCATACCACCATATCCACAATGCACTACAAAAGCGCACACCGGTTCGCTCTGCACATCATAAAGGAGCCAGGATGGAGCATATCTAGATGTACACCATGTATAAGTGAAGTAAGCTGGGGCGGCAGGAGAGCTGAAGAATGGATGGGGGACTTGTATAAATCAACTAATTGACCTTCAAATGTCCCTTAAAATAATAGCCTCTCTCGACATGTTGATACATATGAATGCATTTTAATATATCGAAATTTGAGGAGAAAATTATACTTTATATACCAAATATAATTTCACCCAGGAACACCTCTTATTTTGAAATGTTACTGTAGTACATACACTCATCTTTGGAGAAAATGGGTATCTCGTCGTTTTCACCTGTATTACTATCCAGTCCCCTGACGATTACGGCAGGAATCCCTTCACCCGCCTCCCCCATTATCAACTGTGCAGCAGATACAAGATTATCAGCAATAGCCTTACTGGTAATGGTCAGCTCTTTACCGAACAAGTCCTTGCTGCCCCGTGCATCTTCAACGGGATGCAACCCTGAGCAGCCCAGTGCTATCCCCACACAACCCAGCCGCATGGGCTGGGTACGGCTATCGCCTACAATGACACCCAGGCGGCAGCCAAATGCTTCTTGCAGTTGTTTCCTTATCCTTGCAGCACTGGCCATTGGGTCTTCCGGCAGCAGCACCACGCATTCTTCAGGAGCATTGGAACCATCTATCCCGGCATTGGGCGACAGGTTCCCTTTGGTAATTGTCAGCACCGCACCCGGGACACCCCCAATTATTTCATCGCATTCCCTGAGCACCAGTTCCATCTCCCTGGGATCCACTGCATATTTTTCCCCGAGTTCTTCTGCTTCATCACCGGGCATCACATTCCTCAGGTCCACCACCCTGCCTTCGGCAGTAGCCACAGCCGATTCAGCCAGCACCACGATGTCACCATCCATGATGGTCAAGCCACTGTCCCTGATTGAACATAAGAGCACGCTGCCCATGTCATCACCCGGCCTGATAAGCGGCGTCTTTATCCCGAATAATTCAAGTTTGTCTGGCATGAACACTCATTTTGTTACTATTGTCAGCATTGTCACTATTTAAAAAATCATGCATAATTTCAAGAGCGCAGAAATCCCCGCACATAGTACAAGGTCCCCGTTTCGGACACATTCTTGATGCCTTTTCAGGCTCGATAGCATGCTGCATCTGCCCGTCCCAGTCCATTACTGCCCTGTATCTTGCCAGTTCCATATCCTGATGTCTGGCCCCGAACTTAATAGAATCTCCAATATGCGCAGCAATACGAAACGCCACCAAACCTTCCTTCACATCGTCCACATTGGGCAGCCTCAGGTGTTCTGACGGTGTGATGTAACACAAGTAATCTGCACCTGCACCCGCCGCCATGGATGCGCCCACAGCACCCGCAATATGGTCATACCCCACTGCCACGTCGGTAGGTAGTGGTCCTGCCACGAACAAGGGAAAATCCCCTGCATCTTTGTGTAGTCTCACATACCCGGCCACTTCTGATGCCTGCACATGCCCACCCATACCTTCAACGATAACCTGAACACCTGCATCGTTTGCCTGTTTTGCCAGTTTCATGTTCGTGTGCATCTCCTGTCGCTGTGGGGAATCCGGGGGGTCGTTGATGCAGCCGCTGCGCATGGTATTGCCAAGAGACAGCACCACATCATTATTCTTCAATGTCTCCATGATATAGTCGAAATTATCCAGGAACGGGTTACCACATTCATTAGTAAGCATGTAGATACTGGTAAAGG
Organism: Candidatus Methanocomedens sp.; assembly: GCA_013374385.1. GTDB lineage: Archaea > Halobacteriota > Methanosarcinia > Methanosarcinales > Methanocomedenaceae > Methanocomedens_B. Next base: position 2,408 of record QBUR01000156.1, read on the forward strand.
AGCCTCCCTTTGATACCATACCCATGATACGGGGATTGCCTTTCAATTTCTCGATGCATTCACGCTCGATACAGTGCAGTACTACAGAACTAACCCCTTCATTGACCTGCTGCTCGATATTATTCAGCAGGTGGTCTTCAGTCATGGAATAGATACCCTGCTGGGCAACTGACTGGTAAATGGGGACAGTGGTAATTGGCAGGGTTGTGTGCTGGTAGATAGACCGCCTGATAGAGGGGATATCACCGCCCATTGACAGGTCGGTCAGTGTATCAGCTTTGTATTTTTCTGCCACCCTGGCCTTTTCAAGTTCTTCTTCAGGGTCTATCTTTGCACTGGAAGTACCAATGTTCACATTGACCTTGGTAGTGGCACCTTTGCCTATTGCAACCGAAACTTCGCCCCTGGTCATGATGACCAGACTCCCTTCAGTCACCCGTGTGCGAATTATTTCTGGCTTAATACCTTCACAGGATGCCACATCTTCCATCTGTGGGGTAATAACGCCACGTTTTGCAAGTTCAACTTGTGTTTTTCCGTTTTCCATACTTCTCACATACATTTTGTTAAAATTACTCGTTCAATCCAGGCCGCATATTTCAAGCAGCCGCCTGGTGTTCCCATGTCCGCCAATAGGCATGATGTGTATGCCCCGGCAAGTTGGCCTGATGTTAGCAATTGTTTCGGCAGCTATTTCCAGCCCCTCTGATACAGGGTCTGCCGCTGTTTCCATCCTTTTAATATCATCTTCGGGTATGTTTACACCCGGTATTTTATCATTCATGAACCTGGCACCCCGGGCAGACCTTAAAGGTATAATGCCGGCAATAATCGGTATTCCAATACTTTTAATTGCATCTGCAAACTCATTAAACACCGCTGCATCGAACACTGCCTGGGTCTGGATGAACCGGGCTTTAGCCGATACCTTTTTGTTGAGCTTAAGCAATTGCAGCGCCAGCGGCCTGGCACCAGGATTTGCTACTGTACCGGCACACAGGGATGTGGGACTATCAAGAGGCCCATCCTGAAAATCGAACCCACTGTTCATTTTTTCAATAAGCTGCAATAACTGCACAGAATCCAAATCAAATACCGGTTTTGATGATGGCTGGTCACCCATGGTCGGATAGTCACCTGACATGGCCAGTATGTTGTGTATTCCCAGTGCATGGGCCGCCAAGAGGTCGGACTGTAATGCCAGCCGATTGCGGTCCCTGCACGTCATATGCATAATGGTATCAAATCCGGTCTCTGCCAGCTTGTGGCAGAGTACTAGAGGGGACATCCGCATCATTGCACGCTGGTTATCTGTGACATTCACAGCATCCACTAGACCTTGCAGTTGTCCGGCCTCAGACAGGATATCCAACAAATCAGTGCCTCTGGGTGGGCTGACCTCGGCAGTAACTATGAATTTCCCGGAATCCAGTGCATCTGCAAACCCCATATTACAGCCTCCTGTCATGGCACACTGGCGGTTTGATATCATCCAGTAATTCCAGCATACCCCTACATTCAAGGATCTCGTATATTGTTACCCAGATACATTTTCTCCCCTCTACTTCACAATCTCCATCGCTGGAGCCACCGCAGGGTCCATTTATCTGGGATTTGGGACAGCCTGATTTTGGGCATAGTCCCGCATAGATGGCCACATCGCATTCTCCGCACATAACGCACACCCCTTCAAGAGTATCATTTGCAAGGGCACCGCCAATGGATGTGGTATTAAGGCCGGGCAGTACGGGTTTGCCAGAGATGCGGCCCAGTAATGAAACGCCAGCGCCGCAGCTCAGTACAAGAAGTGTGTCGGCCTGTGCAAGTGCAGGATTCTCCTCAATCAACTCATCCCATGACTTGGCGCTGCAGGCATGTTTTACCATTTTGCCGTCAAGCATGTCAAGACCATGGCTGCTCAGTTGGGCAGCCAGACTGGTGACCTGCGTTTCGCCGCCGGTCTGTATCTTGCGGGCGCATATGCTACAGCCCACCACGCAGATAGTTGAAGCAGGGAACTTCCCTACCATTGTGAGTATTTCTTCGATTGGTTTGAGGCGTGTAATTATCATGTGCTCATCCATACCTATAGTCCGTATCCCTGAATCGCTGCAGGGTGGATATTATTAATCCGGATATTATGGGCAGGTTTCTTGCCTGTCCATCCAGTTTTGAGGCCAGGCGTTTCAACTGTAATTCAGTACCCATGACAATAAGGTCTGTGTTTTCGGTCTCGTGAGATACGGCATCCCTGGGTAGCGCGGCATCACACCCCCGCGAAAGTGCTTCCTGTTTAATTATCAGGGCCTCGGTTGTGGTCACATTATTTATCCTCAGCACCCTGAGAACCGTCTTGTCCTTCATCACCCGGGCACCGGTACCCGTGACCCCTATCCTGGCAAAGTAGCCGGGCGCATCTTCCGTATTGACCACGTCCAGCGCTTCAATGGAATAACCCGAATATTCAGCAGATACATTGCGTCCCCGGATGGCTTCTGCCACCCTAACTGCATCAGCAGTATCTGCTACATCATGTGTCCTGATGATATGCGCACCCTTATAGACTGCAATAGCAGTGGCTGCAATGGAACCCATAAGCCTTTCAGTAGCCGGTTTATTTAGCAGATCACCTATGAACGATTTCCTGGATATTGCCACAAGTACCGGCTTTTGGAACACCTTCAGGCGTTCTAACTGGTCAAGAGTCTCAAAATCATACATTGGCGCCTTTTCCGGTAACCATTTCCCGATGGAAGGGTCAATGATAATTTTGTCAGGCGATATGCCCGCATCCTCGCTTTTACGTATTATCCCATCAAGCGAACGCATCACGGCATCCATGCCTAACGGGTCGCCGGGTATATTTTCGGATGCCATGACCACTATGGGACAGCCGAATTCACTGGCAACTTCCACCATTGCCGGATCCGTGGTCAGGCCGCTCACATCATTGATAATATGTGCTCCCAACTCAAGTGATTCCCGAGCCAGGTCAGCGAACTGGGTGTCCACCGAGATGGGCACATTCACGTTATCTACAAGCAATTCCAGTGCCAGAATAAGTCGCCTGCGTTCTTCTTCTTTAGTGATCTTATCAGCCAGCGGCCAGGTAGAGCGTGCACCCACATCCAGCAGGTCTGCACCTTCGGTTACCATTCGTTTTGCCGTTGCAATCACATGCTCGGGCCCGGTCACTGAACCTTTGTAAAATGATTCACTGCTCAGGTTTATAGCACCCATTATGCGTACCGGATGTGCATCTCCCATTGCAATACCTGCAATTTCGGTGTTAACTACCATACAACTACCTTATTTAATACCTAATTATTTAGATATCCTGCGTGCAGATTCAAGCGTATGCTGTAGCAGGATGGAAATTGTCATTGGACCAACGCCGCCCGGGACCGGGGTAATTAGAGAAACTTTTGGCAGTACAGCCTCAAAGTCCACATCTCCTACCACTTTGCCGTCCTTTTGACCAATTCCAACATCAAAGACAACTGCACCCACCTTCACCATGTCGGCTTTGATAAGATGGGGCACGCCGGTGGCTGAAATGAGGATATCCGCCTGTGCAGTATATTTTTTTAGGTCATCAGTAAAGACATGACAGACCGCGACTGTAGCGTTGCGGTTCAGGAGCATGGCTGCCATTGGTTTGCCAACTACATTGCTGTGTCCAATGATGACCGCGTTCTTTCCTTCTATTTCCACACCATACTCTTCCATGGCACGTATGATACCTTTTGGGGTGCAGGGAACCAGTCCCTCATTGCCTATAAGCAACTGTCCCATATTGTAAGGAGCGAAGCCGTCAGCATCTTTATATGGTGCAATAGCTTCCATAGCAGCCTGTGCATCCAGGTGTAGTGGCAGGGGTAACTGGACAAGGATGGCGTGAATATCTTCTCTTTCATTCAGTGAATGTATCAGTGCTATAAGTTCTTCCTGTGTGGAATCGGCAGGCAGGGTATGGTCCTCTGCATTGATTCCGGCACGTTTACATGCTTTGTGCTTGAGCCTCACATACATCTTTGATGCTTCGTCGTCACCTACAAGTATGGTCGAGAGGGCCGGATTGATGCCTTTTTCTTTTTTGAGCCGGGCTATACCCTTTGCAACTTCCTGTTCAATCTTCTTTGCAAGAGCACGGCCGTCTATGAGCTTATTGCCGGATTCCATAATTACCTCATACGTTGATTGGGAATTGTGCGCACAATTCCTTCATGTTGGCTTTTACTTCATTGAGTTTATTGTCGTCGTTTATGTGCTTGAGTGCGATATCGATATTCTCTGCAATGATCTGCATCTGTGGTTCTTTCATTCCCCTGGTGGTGATGGCGGGCGTACCCAGCCTGACACCGCTGGTGATAAAGGGACTGCGTTTCTCAAATGGTATGGTGTTCTTATTGGCTATGATACCGGCTTTACTAAGTACAGCTTCACCGTCTTTGCCCGTAATATCGAGTTTGGTCAAATCCACCAGCATTAAGTGGTTATCAGTACCGTCAGACACGATATCATGTCCTATCCTCATCAGGTCATAGGCCAGTTTCTTTGCATTGGCTACTATCTGTGCCTGATATTCTTTAAACTCCGGAGCCTGTGCTTCCTTGAAAGCTACCGCCTTAGCTGCAATTATGTGCATGAGCGGCCCACCCTGGGTTCCCGGGAATACGGTCCTGTCAATGCCCTTTGCGTACTCTTCCCTGCACAGTATCATGCCGCCTCTTGGACCCCGCAGGGTCTTGTGTGTGGTTGTGGTCACGAAATCAGCATGGGGTATTGGATCCTGGTGTACACCGCCCACTATCAGACCTGCAATGTGTGCAATATCTGCCAGCAGGTAGGCCCCCACTTCATCGGCTATGTCCCTGAAAGCGGCAAAGTCAATTTCCCTTGGGTATGCGCTGGCACCTACTACTACCATCTTGGGTTTGTGTTCCTTTGCCATCTGCATCAGTTCATCGTGGTCAATGGTCATGGTTTCCCGGCTTACACCGTAGGGTACTATATTGTACAGCTGACCGCAAAAGTTCACAGGGCTGCCGTGGGAGAGATGGCCGCCATGGGAGAGGTCCATGCTCAGGATAGTGTCGCCGGGTTTTAGTACTGAAAAATACACTGCCATGTTGGCACCTGAACCCGAATGGGGCTGGACGTTCACATGCTCGGCACCGAACAGGTCCTTTGCCCGCTCTATTGCCAGGTTCTCTGCCACGTCAACAAACTCGCACCCACCGTAGTACCGCTTACCCGGATACCCTTCAGCATACTTGTTTGTCATAATACTACCCTGGGCTTCCATGACAGCCTTGCTGGCATAGTTTTCCGAAGCAATCAGGTTAAGCTTGTAATCCTGCCTCTCCTGTTCGTTTGTCAGGGCCTGGGCAAGTTGGGGGTCTATTTCTGAGATATATGACATATGGAATTATTCTCCTCTTCTAAATATGATATCTTTTATGTTAACGTTATTAATGTAAATTCAATCGATAATTCTTACTTTTCGTCCGTCAATGTTAAGTTTACCCTGGACGAATAATCGGACAGCTTCAGGGAATATCCTGTGTTCCTGCTCCAGAATCCTGTCTGCCAGCACATCTGCCGTATCATCTTCAAGCACTGGTACACAACGCTGGATAATTATGGGGCCGGTATCCACGCCTTCATCCACGAAATGCACGGTACACCCGCTCACCTTTACCCCATGGTCGAAGGCCTGCTGCTGACCATGCAGTCCGGGGAACGACGGCAGTAGTGCAGGGTGGATATTTATTATCCTGCCTTTATATGGTGTTAGCAGGGTTGGACCTACCACGCGCATATATCCTGCCAGCAGGACCAGTCCGACATCATGTTGGGCAATAATGCGCAACATTTCGTTTTCAAAACCTGCTTTGTTTTCGAATTTATATGGGTCTACAAAGACAGCTTCTATGCCGTGTTGTTGTGCTCGCTCCAGTGCATAGGTGCCGTCCACATCACTGATAACCACTTTTACATATGCATGGGGGATGGTGCCGTTTTCAATATTGTCGATTATGGACTGCAGGTTTGAGCCCCGGCCAGAGACAAGAACAGCGATGTTGGTGATATTCATAAGATTATTTCCTGTGTAATAGTAATGCAGGGTTGAGCATCTGGATAGATAGCAGGATGATTATTAAGTTTTACTGATAAGTCAGGTTTTTCAATCAATTTTATGTACAAGCAAGTATTAATGACAGACTAGGTGTTCGAAATATGTCTGAGAACAATATGATTACAGCTGACATGAAAATTGAAGAGATAGTAGCTAAGTATCCGCAGGCCATTGGTATATTTTTCCAGTACGGGCTGGGCTGTGTGGGTTGTCATGCAGCTTCGTTCGAGAGTTTGGCCGAAGGTGCCACGATGCACGGCATTGACCTCGATGCCATGGTAAAGGACCTGAATGAACTTGCTTCAAAGGTAGAGGCTAAAAAATGAACATAAATGCACTATTTAATCCAGTTTAATAAACATTAAAGTGGTAAGCAGTAGTGGTCTTGCTTTTGTGTGCCGTTGCCTGAATCGATAAGTATTTAAATAGAATAAATCATATTAATTAACGCAGTTGAATAATAATTAAGGTGTAACATATTTATGAATTATAATATTGAAGAACATAACGACAATAAATTGG
>QBUR01000155.1 GCA_013374385.1 Candidatus Methanocomedens sp.
CAAACAACAAAATTTTGATAAATCCAGTTCTGAATCCATTCATATCCCTCAAAAGAGGAGATTACATTTAAACTATTTAAATATTGTCAATCGATCAGGGACACGACCAAATTCTGGTCATATCTTTAAAGTCAATAATGCTTGAAATGGGATGGATGAACACTTCGATTCCACTCTCCTGCACTGCAACCATATTGTTAATACCAGCATACAGGGATACCCCTATCTTCCCCGCATTTACTGGAGCCCTGAGCACCGGGGTGCTGGGTTCACCAACTTCAATAACCCCGTCAATATTAATTCCCTTTGCCTTCTCAAGCACTTCAATGGCATAATCCCTGGCTGACACGGGTATCTCGCGTACATTTGCCAGCAGTTTCCCATTACCCGTTTTCAGGGCTTCCATAACCGATGTCATTCCTTTATTAATAAAAATCTTCATGGGGTCGATGGTGGTCCCATTATACAGGATGAGATCTGAAAAATCAACGGGTTTTTCATCGATCACCCGGACCAGCCCACCGTATTTCGTGTTAACCGGTATACCACTTCGTGCAAGTATCCCGTCAATGGTAATGCTACATACCGTGGCAATGCCTACTTTCCCTTGGGGTATTTTGATACCCAAGCTGTCCTCTTCAAGTATCTTGATATATGGGCTTATTGAATACGGACTCTCACTGAAAGCTGTAATGACGTCAATGGCTTCATCAAAATCATCCTTATCTATCAATGCAGTATTCACTATCACACTGCCCTCCCCGGTATCTACATCGATGTTTGTATTATATACCAGTTCGTCAATGGTAGTAATTACAAAACCCACTCGATGCCCGATAAGCCCGTCTTCAAGTTCACGGAGGCCACTTTCAGTGATCACACGACCCGAGTATCCTTCCCTGGCAGTAAGACCACGCTCATCAAGTATCCTCAGATGGTACCTGACCCCTCTCTCCCCTATTTTATATCCCCGTTCTCGCATCTTATCAGCAATAATACGTGCACCGATAGCACCTTCACTCTCGCTGATGATACGCAGTATCTCACTCAATTTTCTCTGTACCTGGGGGTCACTGTTCGAAGAAATCATGGTCACTCATCGTTACATAATATTGATATAACGCTGGATTTCCCAGTCATGCACCTGTACCCTGTATGCATCCCACTCGGCACGACCCAGCCTTAAAAAGTTATTGAAAACATGGGAGCCCAAGGCATTAATTATTACTTCATCCTGTTCCAGTTCGTTTATGGCATCACTGAGAGTCCCGGGGAGTGAACCAATATTCCGGTCCTTGCGTTCTTCGGCATCCATTTCATATATGTTATCACTCACTGGTTCGCCGGGATCGATTTGGTTCCTGATGCCGTCAAGACCGGCAGTAAGTATGGCCGCAAAAGAGAGATACGGGTTACATGACGGGTCAGGACTGCGCAGTTCTATCCTGGTACTGGAACCCCGGGCTGCAGGTATTCTGATAAGTGAACTTCGGTTTGCGCCAGACCATGAGATATATACGGGGGCTTCATACCCTGGTACCAGTCTCTTATATGAATTGACTGTAGGATTTGTTACAGCCGTGATGGCATTAATATGTTTTAGCACTCCACCAATGAAATATCTCAAGATATCACTGACACCGTATTTTGCATCCGGGTTGTAAAAAGCATTTTTGCCGTCCTTGAACAGGGAAATGTTGGTATGCATACCACTCCCGTTCTCACCGAACAGGGGTTTTGGCATAAATGTAGCATGAAGGCCCATATTATTAGCAATGGTTCTGGTCACGTATTTGAATGTAAGCACATTATCAGCTGTTGTAAGGGCATCCCCATATTTGAAATCAATCTCATGCTGACCTGATGCCACTTCATGATGGGATGCTTCAATCTCGAATCCCATACCTTCCAGGGCAATGACAATCTCCCTGCGAATATTTTCTGCCAAGTCAACCGGGCCAAAATCGAAATAACCTGCATTATCGTGAGGTATTGTAGTGGCACGCCCCTCTTTTTTTTCGAACAGGAAAAATTCCAGTTCAGGACCGGTATTCATCTCAAAACCCATGGTTGCAGCATCTTCAATTGCCCGTCTTAGCACATACCTGGGGTCGCCCTGAAATGACTCGCCACCGGGCTGCTGCACATCGCAAATCATCCTGGCTATAGACCCGCTGTTATGTCCCCACGGTAATAGTTGGAAAGTATTCAGGTCCGGCTTTAGCACCATATCAGACTCTTCGATACGGACAAAACCTTCGACTGAAGAACCGTCAAAGGATATCCCCTGGCCCATTGCCTTTTCTATCTGGGATACGGGTATGGCCACATTCTTGACTATGCCCTGGATATCCACAAACTGTAGCCTTACGAACCTGACATCTTTTTCCTTGATTTTTTTAAGAATATCCTCACTGGAAGTCATGATTTCACCTATTATACGGGATATTATGATTATTGTAAAATGATGATGTTTGACAGATAATTAAAGGTTTGTTTTTGCAATGAGAAAATGCAATTTACACCCTGCGCAGTATCCCTATTCTGGGTTCGTAACATCTGCCATCTACCATCAATTCCTTTAAGGCATCCTCCACTTGTTCCCCGGTAAGCCCGATTTGTCTGGACTGGTCTGTGAGTTCGGATACAGGTACGCCCCCTCCACTATCAAGACTGCCCATTAGTTCATACACCAGCTCTTTACTGTCAGGTTGTTCTTTCTGGCGAGCGCCATCATCAATGGTTGATGTAGCACTTTCTCCAGCCTGCGATGTATCAATCCCGGCGTCAACCTCTGCCGTCTCCATTTCAGGTTTTGCCTGGATACCTCCGGCAACCGGGGGGATGACCCCGTTATCTGGAACAGTTTCAGTTGCTGATACAGCTTCAGTTGTTGGCATAGTCTCTGTTGCTGTCCCAGTATCTACTCTAGTCAGTGTATCTGCTGTTACATCCGTCTTTATATCATCAGGCAGCAGTGTCTTCAAGGAATCAATAATTTTGCTGGACAGGGTATCAAGATATTCAGTCAGGTCATGGTAGTGTTCAATGGCCTTGTTAATACCATCAGCAAGTTCGGCACTGGTACCCGATTGTATCAGCATTTCAATGAGTTGTGGACCTTTTAATCCTGATTCCAATGCACTCCTCACAAACCGTATCCGCTCAAAAGTCAGCCGGGCAGTTTCTACAATCCACCTGTCCCTTATCTGGCTGTCTGCCGTGTTCAGTTCTTCAGGCCTGACAGAGGTGTATATGGTCCCTTCCTCTGGCTCATAGGTCCGGGCCTTGCCCACCACTGCTACGAATGACGGCACTTCCAGTCCTGATATGAACATAGCAGCCTCGGGCTGGTACTGTCCTGCATAGACCATGAAACCTCCAGTATGGTCAGATACCCGTCCCCTCCAAATATCTTCGCCCACACCAATATTTTCAATTTCGGTCAGCACACCTGCAAAGTACAGCCTGTTTATCCTGGCACCTGTGGGCGTGACCAGATAATTGGGTGACCTTTCGTCACCTTCATGGAAGAAATGATGTGAATGATTGAACTCGTGTGCAAATACCCGCCAGGCCAGTTCCCTTTCAATCATGTGCTGCCTCCCTCACCTGAAAGCATCTGGCCAAGCGACCCCATTTCTTTAATCAGGGCTGCTGCTTCAGCAGCGGTATCCATCTTTGTTAAACTGGCATCGTCAGCTACCAGCGTGATGCCGTATTCGCCTTTGGTCATATTACCCCGTGCCCTCATGCTCCTGCCCAGCAGTATGCGGCGCATCTCGTCCTCCACTGCGGATTGGTTCATGGCTGTTGCAGCCATTTCCCTGGCTTTGTCAATAGAATAACCTGTAACCTTTTGTGTCAGGTCCGCATTCAATACAACGCTCAGAGCCCCGGTTCCATCGTCAAGAATGGACTTTATCCGCATATCATACAACCCCTCGACAACCCCGTGCACGCGGCAGGTGTTCTTCTGTATCACCCGGCTGCACTGGGGACATCGAATGATGAGTCCGGACCCGGTCCTGATGGATATCAGGCTGCCCTCAATGATCGCATCGAACACCCCGTCCCGCCCGTTAATACTATCCAGCCTGACAGGTTTAGGATTTAATATTGGGGCGAGGTCATCATTACTGATATCGATGTCGGATTTGCTTATGGTGGAAAACTCTCCCATATTGATAGTGGGAACTCCGCGCCATGATTTAACATAAGCATTCTTTACTTCCAATGTTACCCCTTTGGCAAGTACGGGGTTGGATTCCCAGGATGTGAATGGGAGTTTGGCAGAATGGTCGGCAACAGTCCCGGAAATGATAGTCCGTGAACCGTTCTTGGTATTGATCTCCTTTTGCTGGCATTCTAATATCCTGAATATAGTATGCACGGCAGCGGCGCCTTCCATCATATCTGCTAAAAGTACCGGTTTGTCAATGTCTACCGTTGCAAGGGAATCCAGGGCAGCACGATCCAATTTTTCTACTTTTGACCTGGGACCGAAGTTAACCTCAGGCATACCCTGCCATGTCCTGATATATGCATTATTGACCTTGACCACGTCACCCATTTCAATTCCGAAATCCTCCCATGCTGTAAAACTCTTAGCCCCAGTCTCATCTGCCATGGTGCCCATGAAAATCGTACGTTCCTGGCCCTTTATGCCCACGACCTTGAGATTAATATCAAGTATCCTGGCTGTAATTTCGATATCGCGCTCTCCCCCGCGCAGGTCAGAAAGTCTTTTTACTTCACTGACTCCGTATTTTTTAAGCAGACTCCTCTTTGCCTCTTCAGACGGCACCTTGAACTCAATGAGTCTTGTCAGTTCTTGCTCTACAATAGCCTGATTTACAGTTGTGCCTGTTGTACCAAGCGCCCTTATTATTTCGTCCACAAGGGGCGCAATTTTTTCATTCATAGGCTGCCTCCTGTATACTTGACAGTCGTCTTATGATAAGAGCACAAAGGATAAAAAAACATCGATACAGATTAAATATATTAACCTAATAAATGGTGTAATGTATCCTGATAGGGTCAAAGCTTTTTCGGACCGTGCCATGGATTGGCTTGAAACTGCCTCGCTCACCAACATCAAGGAAGCGTCCCAGGCTGCCAGGGCATTGTGTATCTGGGGACATGATGCCGCAAGTCCCCTGAAATGGCTGGAACAGGCCAGATCTGGTGACCACTGGGAAGAAGACAATCCTGTACGGAATACGGCCAGGGCATGTACTGCGCTCCTTGAATGCGGCATATCATGCAAAGAATCATTGGACTGGCTGTTGGAAATGCAATCAGGTAATGGTTCATGGAATGATGATGTGTATGATACCTGTTATTGCCTGATGGCTCTGGGAACTGCTGGTGAGGTGAACCGGACAGGAGTACAATGGCTGTTGGATACCTTTTCAGAGGACTGGAAACACCCAGGTGTCATTGCCCTCATCAATTCCGCGCTGATTCACCAGGACCCGGAGGGCACAGCCGACACAACCAGCCGCAATTCTTCGTGGCTGCTGGCACAGTGTACTGATGGTCACTGGAAATATACAGCCACATCATGCCTGGTGGTGCAGTCGTTGATACTGGATGGACACTCCGGGAATCTTGAGCGGTCTGTGGATTGGTTGCTGGACAGGCTGGAGGAAAGTGAAGACACTGGCTGGAAAGTTTCTGTGGTTTCGCTTGTTTTGATTACCTTTAAGATGTATTATTCACACAACACAGGCTAATCATGACAAAAGCAGTAATGATAGCAGGGACTCACAGCGGTGTGGGCAAGACCACAGTAGCGCTGGGACTGATGGCACTGTTCACGCGCAGGGGCATGGTAGTGCAACCCTACAAAGTGGGTCCGGATTTCATTGACCCGTCCCACCATACTGCTATCTGCAACAGACCGTCCAGGAATCTGGACACATACATAATGGGTACTGGCGAGGTACGCAGTACCTACGCCCGGACCCAGGGAGACATTTCCATAATAGAGGGCGTGATGGGACTGTATGACGGACTGGATTCATCGGATACCGCCAGCAGTGCCCATGTTGCGAAGACACTCGGCGTGCCAGTGGTACTGGTGGTCAATGTCCACGGCATGTCCCGCAGTGCGGCCGCTGTTGTGAAAGGCTACCAGACCCTGGACCCTGATATCAATATCGCAGGGTTGATACTCAACAGGGTAGGCAGTCCCCGCCACCGTAAACTCGTCGAGGACGGGCTAAAGGGTGCAGGTATTGACATTCCTGTGATAGGGACACTGCCGCCTAATAAAGAACTGACTCTGCCGTCCAGGCATCTCGGGCTTCATATGGCACATGAGCAGGCATGGGATTACGGGAAACTGGCAGATTTCGTAGAGGATAACGTGGATGTGGATGCACTGTTGGACATATCTTCAATGGCACAGAATCCTGACAGCCCAGGCGAAATTGTGACTCCACAGGCTGATGTCAGGATAGGCGTGGCAATGGACAGTGCATTTTGTTTTTATTACCAGGATATGCTGGACAAACTACAACAATGCGGTGCCGATGTCGTTAACTTCAGCCCGATGTCAGACCACATGCCCGACATAAACGGCCTGATACTCGGCGGCGGCTATCCTGAATTGTTCCCAGCCCTGCTCTCAGCTTCGAACACACGGCATGATATCAAGGCGGCAGCCCAGGACGGCATGCCCGTATATGCCGAGTGTGGAGGGCTGATGTACCTGGGTACAAGCCTGGAAGTGAACGGGAAAAGGTATGAGATGGCCGGGGTGTTTGACAGCGAATCCCGCATGGTACAGCGGTTCCAGGCATTGGGGTACACCGAGGCTGAGGTAATTGCCGATAACCATTTGTCTGGTATGGGGCAGACCGTGCGGGGGCATGAGTTCCATTATTCCATAACCGAACCAGGGCGTGATGCCAGGTTCGCATACAAGATGCGCAGGGGTAAAGGTATTTTCGACGGCCACGACGGACTTATGGCTTACAATACCCTGGCCAGTTACATGCACACTCACCCGGTTGCGGTGTCAATGGAGAGGTTCGTGAACTCCTGCAGGGAATACAGCCGGAAATGACAGTAACAGTTTAAGTGAATGGAACAAAGGTTATTACCACAAAATCCTATTAACCAGATTACTACTATTGCGGAAAAAATATGAGCATTGAAAAAACAGAATCTGACCGATTCCTTATAGGGTTATTCGTAACCGGAGTGATATCGGTTTCAATAATACTTTTCATATTCTATGAGTTTGGGCTTATACGTGAGTTATTACTGGTATTCAGCACACAGTTACTGTCAGGCAGGGAGTTCGCCATGCTAAATGGCGCCTCCCTGGGAATGTCCCTCTATATGATGATACTTGTCAGTTTCATATCTGATATGGGTTCCATGATGGTAGGGCTGCCAATTTTCGTAATATTCCATGAAGAGTTGAAGCGATTCCCGCTGATGGCACCGTTCATGAATTTCTCAGAGGTGATTACGTCCAATAAAAGCGGTTTGATGCACAAGTTCGGTCTTGTGGGAATTTTCATGATATGTTTCATTCCGTTCCAGATGACCGGGGGGCTGGCCACTGCATGTTTTGCAAAACTTTTGGGTTTTTCGGTGCGGGAGATAATACCTGTGATTGCCATCGCTTCCATTATAGCGTCTGTGTTCTGGGCAGTGACCGCCGATACGGTAATGCGGTACTTGGGACCGGTCCAGCACTATATCCCCTATTTCATCGTGCTGGTGGTGGCATCTATTTTGATATACAATTTTATGTATTACCGGAACAGGTAACCTCACTCTTCCCGCAGGTAAAATAAGCGGTTAGCTTCACGTAGGTCTTCGGGTGTACCCACATCAATGTGGTAGCCGGGAATGTCACTGAACACCACCCTGCGCCCCCGTTCTATCACCACTTTGAAGGCATCGGCCAGCTGGTACTCGTTGTTCACGCCCGGCTCAATATGGCTGATGGCATCAAATATTTCGGCACTCATGATATAGATGCCTGCAGACCCTTTTCTACGAGGTGCATCTTCTGGTTGCGGTTTTTCTATAACATCGGTCACGTCTAACCCATGGTATGCAATAATGCCGTGGCGGGTTGTGTCCTGGATATCTGTTACTCCAAGTGTCACGTCGGCTCCCTGTTGCTGGTGGAAGTCTCGCAGGTCGCGCATAAATGTTTTAGGATAAAAGAAATTGTCCCCCAGTATTATTGCGAATGTATTGTTCCCAACCACATGACGACCGGTATATATGGCATTGGCAAGGCCCAGCCTTTCGTCCTGTACCACATAGGTCAGGTTCACTCCCATGCGCTGTCCTGAGCCGAGGTAGTCCAGTATGGCGTTCTTTTTCCAGCCAACCACAATAGTGATATCGGTGATGTCCGCCTCCCTGAACGCATCGATGACATGCTCGATGACGGCTTTGCCGCCTACAGGCAGCAGTTATTTCGGGATGGCGTTGGTGTATGGTTTTAGCCTGGTGCCCATACCAGCGGCGGGGATTAGTCCTTTCATGTTTGATTCTCCTATTTTCAGATTTGGTGCGTTTACTAATTATAGTTGGTCATGATAACAGTGGAAACAGGACACAATATCAAATCCAGTTATCCAGGGAGTATATCAGATGCGATGCGACAACAAATCTGTGTAAATGTCGAGTAGAGCCCATAGCGCACCTCTTGTTGGGGTAATAGCCCCAAGGTTACTATGAGCCCCCTCACAGAACCGGACATGAAGATTTCCCTCATCCGGCT
>QBUR01000154.1 GCA_013374385.1 Candidatus Methanocomedens sp.
GGCAAAAACACGGAAAAACGTTAATGACGTAAACTTCCATAAATCCTTGAACCAAAACAGTTCCAAATCTTAAGCCCTTCAATGCCTTGCGTGTATTTAAGATTTTGCTAATATTATCCAACAGTTTCCTTACATAGACTCATTTTTTTAAAAATAAAGGATTAGGATTCAGGAATTAATTATCAAATTCGACAGCTTCCTTACCCAAAAAATATCCCAATATGGTCCTGATGCCAACAATTGCCCCAAGCAGAATAATCTCATCCTGGGTGGGAGCTACAATAGTCTTAAGGATATCACTTGCAATGAGAAAATCCAGCCCAAAGATAATCTTATGTGTAAAATCCCGTCGAATATCATGATAATCAAGTGAAGTTCTCTTTATCTCAAATTTTAAGGTATTTATTGCTGCAAGGGCACCACCGTATAGTATAATTGCAGCACCTATTGATGCAAATACCATGGCCGATATATCTATGAGATATTCTAACATAAAATTAGATTGTACCTTGACTTATAAAAATAAATGCTTTATTTTGACAGTAAATATTCCATTGTCCCACATCCTATCTGCTCAGCATACCTGAGGTGTACAATCGGATCGATTCCCCACACATCGGTTATACTCCTTCCGTGATGCCCCATCTTTCCATTTATAAGGTCCATGGTTGCCGCATCTATTGCCACCGGGTCAGTAGAAGCTGTAATTCCAACATTCTCTGCAAATATAGGAGCTGAGAAATTGAAACAATCACAACCCGGTGTCAGGTCATATATCCAGTTGATGTAACCTATCCTGCCTGATAGGCACTTAATTGGCCCGAGTGCAGCCTCACCCAGCAGCTTTTGCATTTCCACATCCACGTCATCAGGCGCAATGATAGCTTCCTGCGGGCAAGAAGCCATACATGCCAGTTCACCCCGGCACAGTTCATGGTCCACCCGGGCCTGAGTATCTCCTAATACCAGGGCGTCCCATGCACATATATCTATACATTCACCGCAGGCGATGCATTTTTCAGGGTCGATTGTTGGCTTGCCAACCTCATGAACCCTGGTTTTACCTTCCTTATCAAGGCAACCCATGCCCAGGTTCTTAATAGCGCCCCCAAACCCCGAACCGGGATGACCTTTGGCATGTGATAACACAATCATGGAATCGGCTTTTGCGATAGCTGATGCCACAGTGATGTTCTTCAGCACCGAGCCCCCGATGTCCACGCTCACAGCATCATCCCCCAGCAGTCCATCTGCCACAATGAACGGTGCGTTCATGCTGGCCTGGGTAAAGCCGTTCATAGCGGCAGCCCATATCAATTCTGCAGCATTGAGTTTCATGCCTTTGTAAAGTGTAGTAGTATCAGTGACAAAGGGAATACCGCCTGCATCCCTGACCAGGTCCACCACCGTACGCACCAGCACTGGCCTGATATATGTGGTATTGCCATATTCGCCGGGATGTATCTTGACTGCCACAATATCGCCTTCCCTGACCGGTGATATCTGTTGGAACAATTCCTTTATCTGCTTTAGCTGATTGGTTTTTGGTCCCACGTCCTCTGCTGACCTGAAAAATACATCATTTGTCATAATATCAATCCTTCAATATTGTTAAATGAAATAGTTTTATCCTTAAAAACCTGTTTGCACAGAAAAAGTTAAATTGAATAGTCCTATTAAGATTTAAATTTATTATTATCCGGAAGTGACAATGCCAAATGCGAAAAATGAAGAATATAGATGATGGAACAGGTTGGAAAATTGAAAAATCCAAAGAACTATACGGCATTGATAACTGGGGCAGCGGATATTTTGACATAAACCGCAAAGGCAACCTGTTGGTGACACCTAATAAAGGCAAGAATAAGGTCGAAATCCTGCAGGTTATTGAATACCTGAAAAAGAACCGGATAAAGCCGCCCATACTGCTTCGTTTTCCACAGATACTTGAGAGTCGGATAAGCGAATTATACGATTCATTCGGCCGTTCCATAAACGAGTTCCAGTACCAGGGTTCCTATAAAGGCGTATTTCCCTTGAAAGTAAACCAGCGCAAGGATGTGGTGGAAGAGATAGTAAGGGTTGGCAGGAAGTACAACTACGGGCTGGAAGCGGGAAGTAAGCCTGAACTTATCGAAAGCCTGTTCTTTAAATTGAGCCCTGAATCGCTGCTGGTGTGCAACGGTTACAAGGACAAGCACTACATAAAGACAGCCCTGCAAGCCACTCATTTCAGAAAGAACATCATTCTGGTAATAGACCAGTTGAACGAGATAAATGATATTATCAGGCAATCCAAAAAACTTAGTGTCAATCCCGGTTTGGGTATCCGCATACGGTTATATTCAAGGGGGAGCGGCAAATGGGTTGAGTCAGGTGGCGAAGCTGCAAAGTTCGGGTTGAACACCGGAGAACTGCTCAGTGCCATTGAAAAACTTAAAAGTAATGGCATGATCCAGAACCTGAATATGCTGCATTTTCATATTGGGTCCCAGATCACAGAGATTCGGCGTATACAAAATGCGGTAAAAGAAGCTTCCAGGATATATGTCGAGGTAAAAAAACTGGCTCCTGAACTGGAATACTTCAATATTGGCGGGGGGCTTGGTATTGATTATGATGGCAGCAAGACCTCGTCCGATGCCAGTGCCAATTACGCAATGCAGGAATATGCCAACAATGTAGTATTCACATTAAAGGAGATTTGTGACGAGGAAGGCATTGAACACCCGACCATTGTATCAGAGAGCGGAAGGGCAGTGGCTGTATATCATTCTATGCTTATTACCAATCTGGCGTATGAGAAATCCATAATACATAATGTAGATTTTGAGGTTGCTGAGGATGATTCTAATGTCATCCAGAAATTCCAAGGCTGTTTTAATGAGGTTACGGTGAAGAACTACCGTGAATATTTCCACGACAGCCTGGAATATAAGGACGAACTTATCAATATGTTCAACCTGGGCCAGTTGGATCTGGCAGAAAAGGCTAAGGGTGAAGCACTATTCTACAATGTATGCCAGAAAATACACCGTTTTATCAAGCAGACCGGGAACGAGTCGGAAGAGTTCGATTATGTTCGAAAATTGATGTCCAAGAAATACATCGGTAATTTTTCGCTATTTCAGTCCATGCCCGATTTCTGGGCTATTGGCCAATTGTTCCCAATTGTGCCCATACAGAAATTGAACAGGCAGCCTGAGTGCGTGGGTACCATACTGGATATGACCTGTGATTCAGATGGCGAAATAGACCGGTTCACTGATGTAATGGATGTAAAGGAAATGCTGGAGTTGCATTCACTTGACAAGCAACCTTATTATGTGGCAGTACTTCTACTTGGAGCCTACCAGGATGCCATCGGTGACCTCCATAACCTGTTCGGGGCGGTGCATGAGGTCCATGTAGTGGTTAAGGATGAAGACGAATGGGATATCAAGAAGGTCATCAAAGGGGATAATGTGAGTTCTGTGCTGAAAATGCTGCATTTTAACAGACCGGGTCTGGTGAAAAGTATCGAATCATCCATACAAAAGGCAGTGGATGAGGACGACCTGAATCCCCTGACTGCTAAGAGCATCCTGAATAATATGAAAAAAGAGATTAACGAGTATACATATCTTGATTTTTAGGTGTGGTTTCTATGAATAAAGAAGATTTTACCAATCATCCCACCGTCCCGATGGATGTGGCAGACAGGACCATCAGTGAGATAACCCGTGCCATGACCGAAACCGGGTTTCAGGGCAGGAAGCTGGGTGAGTCAGTGGAAACGTGGGTCCAGATGTTGCAGGAGGATGAGGTCACTATCATGATGGGGCTGTCAGGTGCCATGGTGCCAGCGGGTATGAGGGGTATCATCACCTATCTTATCAGGCATAGGCTGATTGATTGCCTGGTGTCCACGGGTGCCAATATATTTCACGATATCCATGAGAGCCTTAACCGGAAGCACTATGTAGGCACTCACCTTGCAAACGATGAAAATCTGTTCAAGCATGGTATTGACAGGATACATGACGTGTTCGCGGTTGAGGAGGAGTTCAGGGAGGCGGACCGGCTTATTGGTGATTTTGGGGCATCCCTTGACAATGACAGGACATATTCATCCAGGGAGTTTATCTCGCTGCTGGGAGAGCGGGTGAAGGAGATGGGCGGGCGGAGTGATTCCATTATCGTTAGCGCCTATGAGCATGATGTGCCTATATTCATACCCGCGCTTACCGATTCATCCATTGGTATCGGGCTGGTGTATGCCCGCCGCCGTGGACATGAGGTGATTGTGGACCAGATCAAGGATGCGGATGAGATTACGCAAATAGTGGAGCAGTCTGCGAAGACGGGTGTGGTGTATGTTGGTGGCGGGGTGCCCAAAAACTTTATCCAGCAGACCGAGGTGATCGCGTCCCTGATGGGCGGCGATGTGGGTGGGCATGATTATGCCATCCAGTATACCACGGATGCGCCCCACTGGGGCGGGCTGTCGGGCTGTACTTTTGATGAAGCTGTGTCCTGGGGTAAGGTGGCCGGGGGTGCCAGGAAGGTGCAGGTGTTTGTTGATGCTACTATTGCGCTGCCGATTGTGGCGCATGCGCTGCGCGAGCGGATGGAGGGGGTTGTGCGCCAGGGGCCGGTGTTCGATTGGGGGAAGGATGGGTTGAGGGTGCGGTATGGGTGATGCCTGTATTTGGATAAATAATGTTTTATGATGAATGTAAGTCTTGAATTTCTGCCATACTAATTAGAATCTTAAGGAGACAATTAAGATGGAAAAATATACACTTCCTGTGGTAATAGAAAAAGACGAGCATGGTTATTTTGCTATGTGCCCGGCTTTACAAGGTTCAACTGGAAACTATTCTAAAACTTCATTCATTCACTCATTCCCACCCATTGCCGATAAATCACAAATATATTGCCGATAAATTGCCGATAAAGTATAAGTCCTGCCTCGCCTTGACGAGTCTGCCACCTCAAGCCATCCTTCTTCTACCCAACCGATACATCAAGTTCACTCCCGATAGCCCCCATCTCAACCAGTTCGTCCACAAAATCACTAATCTCCCGTGCAAACTTCCCACCTTCACTGGCCGCAATCCAGGCAGTCCTCACGCGCCCGGGCTCAATCCCCATATCAGCCAGCACACCCTTCAGTATATCCATCCGCTGCTGGGCCTTAACATTCCCGTCCTGATAATGGCATTCGCCAAACCGACACCCTGCCACCAGCACACCGTCCGCACCGCCCTTCAAAGCCTCCAGTACAAATGACGGGTTCACCCTGCCCGCACACATCACACGGATGTTCCTGACATTGGTTGGATAGCCTGCACCCAGCGACCCTGCCAGGTCAGCTGCTGCATAACTGCACCAGTTGCACAAAAAAGCGACAATAAACGGAGTCTCTTTAATGTCCTGCGTCGCTGCCCGTACCGGAGCCAGAATCTGGTCGTCAGTGAAATGCCTGGGCTGCAGAGCACCCCTGGGACAGGCAGCTGCGCAGACACCGCATCCGCCGCAGGTTAACTCGTCCACCACAGCTTTACCGTCCACCACTGCAATCCTGTTATAGGGGCATACCTCCTCACAGAGCCGACAGCCGATACACAGTTCATCAATGACCTCAACTCCCATCACATCTTTAGGGATACTGCCACTGCTCAATATACTCATGGCCCTGGCCGATGCGGCAATACCCTGTGCAATGGACACCTGTATCTCCTTTGGTCCTGAAGCACAGCCAGCCACGAAAACGCCTCTGGTATGAGTATCCACCGGGCGCATCTTGGGATGGGCCGCCTGGATGAACCTATCCGGGCGCCGGCTCAGGTTCAAGGTATTAACAATTTCACGAGCATGAGGGTTTGGCTCAAGGCCCACAGAAAGCACTACCAGATCAACAGTCTCGTCCACAATCTCTCCGGTCATGGTATCTTCATAGGTGATGACAGCCTCGCCGTTTACATCTTTCACCGATGCCACACGGCCCCTGATGAATTCTACACCCTTTTCCTGGTTCCTGATGTAATACTCCTCGTAGTTCTCGCCACCGGCCCTGATGTCGATATAATGTACACTGACTTTTGTCTCCGGGTCCCTGTCCCTGATAACCCCGGCGTTCTTTATGGCAGCCATGCAACACACCCTGGAACAATACGGGTTGCCTACAGTCTCATCCCTGCTGCCCACACATTGAATAAATGCTACCCTTTTTGCCTTATGTCCGTCCGAAGGACGGACTACCATACCGTTGGTGGGGCCCGAAGCATTTACCATCTGCTCAAGTTCCATACTAGTTATGACATTGCGAACAATGCCATGACCATATTCGGGCTTCCTTGATGCATCAAATGGACGGTACCCGGTAGCCACGATAATGGCGCCCACATGGAACTCAACATCTTCTTCCTTCTGGTCAAAATCCACTGCCTCTGGTTCACATGCTTTCTCGCATAATTTGCACCCCACACAGTGTTTAGGGTCAACCACGGCCACAAGGGGCACAGCCTGGGCATGAGGAAGGTAGATGGCCTTACGCAGGCTCAACCCTCCATCAATTTCCTGGGGCACTTCTATGGGGCACACTGTAGCACATAGTTCGATGCAACCTTTGCACTTTGATTCATCAACGTACCTGGGTTTGTGCCGCGCAGTGATGTGGAAATCTCCGATATGCCCTGTTATATCTTTTATCTCAGAATAAGTATGTACGGTTATGTTGGGGTGATCGATAACCTCGGTAAGCTTAGGAGCCAGCACGCACATGGAGCAGTCGTTGGTTGGGAACACTTCGTTGAGCCGTGCCATCCATCCGCCCAGCATGGGCTCGCGCTCGACCAGATGTACCTTTATACCGCTATCAGCCATGTTGAGTGCCGCCTGGACACCAGTAACCCCGCCGCCGATTACCAGTACATCCCTTATGGCTGGAACCGTCTCGACCGTAAGTGGTCTTAACAGCCGCGCCCTTGCCACACCCATAGCCACCAGGTCTTTGGCCTTCTGGGTGGCGTAATGATAAGAATCCCTGTGTACCCAGCTGCATTGCTCACGTATATTCACAATCTCTACCATATATGGATTCAGTCCGGCAGATTCGGCTACCCGCCTGAAAGTCACCTCGTGCAGCCTGGGCGAGCAGGCAGCAACCACGATGCGGTCAAGATTGAGTCCCTGGATGTCCTTTTTAATCTCATCCTGCCCCTGGTCCCCGCATGCGTAGGTAATATCCTTTGACACGATAACGTCGGGCAGGGTACCGGCAAATTCACGTACCGATTCCACATTCAATTG
Organism: Candidatus Methanocomedens sp.; assembly: GCA_013374385.1. Lineage (GTDB taxonomy): Archaea > Halobacteriota > Methanosarcinia > Methanosarcinales > Methanocomedenaceae > Methanocomedens_B. The sequence goes on from QBUR01000154.1 coordinate 7,297, forward strand.
GCCTGCTATATTGCTGCCGCAGTGGCAGGTATATACTCCAATTCGCATCAGGATACAGCCTCTTTTATCAGTTGGTTTTGAAGAATGATATTTTTACGATATTCTATATGCGAAATACCTTTCGATTATAAGGGTAGTATAGGCACGCCGCCCCATAGGCAACCAATTACGTATCCCAATATGGCTCCTGTGTTCAGGAAAGGTAGTCCTGCCTGCGGTTTTCCTTTAGCCACCAGCAGCATCAATGCCACAAAGCCTACAATTGTACCCACAGCTGCACCAAGGGCCGGTGAATTTATAATACCTATCCCAGGTAGCTCGAATATAAGCATGTTTATGTAATCTGCCTGGGTAATGAACACGTTGGCCGATACTACCAGTATGGTGGGCATAATCGCATCTCCCAACCCCATAAAGAAAGCCTCACGTTTAGCATCTTTGTCATATTTATATTCTCGGAATGAGAAGTTCAGATTGTTTGGTATTACGAACAGTATGGGCACTTTCATATCCATCACGCCTTCAGCCAGGGCGAGCATGTGTTTGGTATGGTATACCGATATTGCATCATATACTGCCAGAAGTACCAGCAATACCAGTGTAGGCATTACGCCAAAAGATATTCCAATAATGGCCGCCACCCCGGCACCTATCAGGATGCCGATGATATCGATGACATACCATTCAGGGAACCGATAGAGCAGTATGGTAAGTGCCACTGATAATACCAGCGAAAGTATTATACTGGCACTTTCATCCATGAATATGGCAAAGATTGCAAGGAATACATAATAGAAGGTAGCACCTACTGAGAAGAGGATAAAAACATGTATCAACCATTTGATATTTTTCTTGAAAGCATAGAGTATGACCAGGGTGAATCCCAGTATAAGTCCTATGTAATAAATTGAATTCCATATGCTATCAGGGTCTTCAGTGAACTGCATGCCCTCGTCTATCATGGGCTGGGCCAGCATAATTGAGATTAACTGGACTAATATCAGGAACACTCCCATAAAAACGAAAGGAAGTAGGTCTGCAATTGTGTTTTCCTTTTTCTTAGTTTCTGTCAAAATAACGGCTCCTTCTGGTTGTAAGGAATAGACCAATAAACGTTATTAAAGTTATTATAATCATCAGGTAATCTGATAGGAAAAAAGATGTATGGTCCCGAAAAGATGTGATCTTACATTTCCCCAAAATTCGGATTCTGGTGCCGCTGATAATGATGCTTTTGGCAGAATACACCCATACATTGTCGAGTAGAGCCCATAGCGCACCTCTTATTGGGATAATAGCCCCAAGGTTACTATGAGCCCCCTCACAGAACCGGACATGAAGATTGCCGAATAAGAAAGAGCGATTACTCGCTCTCCCTCTTCTAAGAACCG
>QBUR01000189.1 GCA_013374385.1 Candidatus Methanocomedens sp.
ATGTGAAATTCAAAATGTTACTGCTTCCTAAAGGTGAGTAGTTACCCTTAATTTAACATAACCACTATCGAAATAAAATAGTGCACAAAGATTGCTAAATTTAAAATTAAGAATCCTTAAGCTATCATCAACGACGATATTCACCAATGTATTCCTTAACCGCTCGTTTTGAAGAGAACCACTTTTTCCCCATTTTTACAGCATCGAGAGCTCCTTGCCTCGCCCTTAAACTGAGATATTCCTGAGAATAGGGAGTTTCATGAGAAAGTTCTTTTAAAGGAATCAATTCCTCCTCCTCCCCAAAAATAGACAGTAACATGGTAAAACTTTCATCAATAGCTTTTGCTATGAAATTTGCAAACGAACCAGGATTTCCTGCATCGGCAGCTTTTAAGTATCGATAATATTTCGTTCTATCCTCTGTTTTTATGACTATTGGAAAATACCCAAGACCAATTAAATACAGGTTAGTCAACAACCGGGCGACTCTCCCATTACCATCAATGAAAGGATGGATCTCCACAAATCTATGATGCAGGAATGCAGATGTTTCAATGGGATCATTTTCATTTTTCTCGATGTTTTCAATAAGCTCATCCATTAAATTTACAACTTTTGACCAGTCAGGAGGTGTTTTTTTCGCACCGGTGATTCTCACGTTTTTTGTCCGATATCTACCTGTTTCTTCTAATATCCCTGCCGTGACTATTTTATGAATTTTCTGTATGGTAATATGGTCTATTGTTTTTTTCTTTCCAACTATACTTTCGATATAATCGAATGCTTTGGCGTTATTGGTAGTCTCAATATGTTCCCTTAATGACTTTCCACCAATGGTAATCCCCTCTTCGAGAACCAGTTTTGTCTCTGAGAGTGTCAGTGTATTCCCTTCAATGGCATTTGAATGATATGTGTGAAACAATCGCATCTCTTCATGGAGCTTCTTGAGCGAATCACCAGGCAGAGGACGAATAGAATCCAGTTTTGTTTTCTTTTCAATTATTCTCGAAAGAAGTTTTTCATGAATTACACATGTATCGGTATTAGGCATAATTAATTATATCCGATATATACCTATATATCGGTATCGCTTTAATTTTAAAATATCCGATATATTATTTTCGTACGATTTTGCCTCATTTTATTCTCGTAAATGGGCAAAATTGCGCAACTATATTTCTCATGAAAGCTCAATACAATTCACTAATGTTCGACCCTGCCCACATCAGAAAGGACTTCCCTGTACTGAAAGAATATGTATATCTCGATAGCGCGGCCACCACCCAGACCCCACGCCAGGTTGTGGAGGCCATGTGCGATTATTTTTACATCTATGCAGCCAGTCACGGCCGCGGTGCACACCGGCTTGCCAGGGAGACCACCAACCATTACGAGGATGCCCGAGAGGCAGTAGCCGGATTCATTGGCGGGGATTACGAACATACCATATTCACCCGCAACACTACCGAAAGCATCAACATGGTAGCACTGGGACTGGACTGGAAAGCCGGGGACCACGTGGTCACCACTCATGTAGAGCACCATTCAAATCTGCTGCCCTGGCTCAGGTTAAAGGAAAAAGGCGTTGAAGTAACAGTAGTAACCCCGGATACTGACGGAACAGTTAATCCAAATGACATTGACAGTGCCATTACTGAAAAGACAAAACTGGTGGCCATTACGCATGTATCCAACGTGTTCGGCTCTGTGATGGATGTGGAAGAAATAACAAAGATTGCTCAGCGCAGCGGCTGCATGTCGCTGGTGGATGCTGCACAGAGCGTGGGACACATGCCATTTGACCTGAAGAAGATTGATTGCGATTTTATGGCAGTACCGGGCCACAAAGGAATGTTGGGACCACAGGGTACAGGCGTGCTGTATCTGAAGGACACCGATTCCGTCAGACCCACATACCTGGGCGGCGGCACCGTGTATGCTGTGACCGAGGACGAGTATAAACTAGAAGATGCACCCGGCCGGTTCGAGGCCGGTACGCCCAATATCCCTGGGGTCATCGGACTGGGCAGGGGCGTGGAATATGTGAAAGCACTGGGGGTTGAAGATATCCAGCGACATGAGGAGGGGCTGGCCAGGGATGCTGCAAGGCGGCTGTCTGAAATTGACAAGGTGGAGGTGTACGGTCCATCTGAGCGGGCTGCTGTGGTGCCGTTCAATGTGATAGGTTTGAACCCCCACGATGTGGCTATGATACTGGATGAGACAAAGAAGATATGCGTCCGCAGCGGGCATCACTGCGCCATACCCAGCATCAGGTTGCTCAAAGTAGATGGAACGGTCAGGGCATCCTTTGGTGCATACAACCTGCCCGAAGAAGTGGACCTGCTGGTGGATACGGTTGAGCAGATAGCAACCACATTGACATGAAAGGGGGGAACGAATGAAGATTACAATGCTGGGAACCGGTGTTGCCATACCTCAAAAGGATAGGGTGCAGTCCGGGCTGATGATTGATGCAGAAGGAAACAGTGGATGCAGTCCTGTGCTCTTTGATTGCGGCTGCGGAGTGCTGCAACGCATATTTGAGAGTGGGTATAGGCATACCGATATTACTAAGGTGTTCCTGTCCCACCTGCACCTGGACCACTGCGGGGATGTGCTGGCACTGGTCAAGGCCAACTGGCTTTGTGACATTACCAAATTGAACCTGTGGGGTCCTGTTGGCACCAGACAGTGGCTGGACGACCTGCTGGTGGCTTATTCGTATATGCAAGACAAAGCTGAAATCGAGGTGACAGAACTCTCGCCCGGACAGGTGGTTAGGGTAGAAGGGCTGGAAGTTGAGTGTGTGCGCACGGTCCATGCCCTGCCTTCGCTGGGGTTCAAGGTAACGGCAGGGGGAAAAAGCATGCTGTATTCAGGCGATACTGAACCTGTTGTTGATATAATTGAGGCGATTGAATCCACAGGCGGCATTGACTTGCTAATCCATGAATGTTCATTTCCAGACACCTTTGATGTTACCAACCACACAACCCCGGGCACACTGGCAAAAATGCTAAGGGGAAGTTCAATAGGCCGAATAGTACTTACCCACCTGTATCCACAGACCAGTGGGTTCGAAGCAGGGATGGTGGAAGTGTTGGCTGAAGCGTGCGGGTGTCCTGTGGAGATAGGGCATGACTTACAGGTAATAAAAATTTAAGATATAATGGATATTGCCAAATGTTTTTATAGTTCTAATATCCCTGAAAAATAGGCAATATAAGACTCTACAGAGGCATTTTTATCCCCTGAATCAGGCAGAATAGCTATCTTTATATAAGGCCAGATTGGTTTTGCTAATATGCAACTTCGAGGCAGATTCAAGCAGCTCACTGAAAGTAAAGTAAATCGTATTCATGATCTGGTTTTCAATTATAAAAAACTCAAGAAAAAAATGGGAAAAAATGCAATTCTGGACAAATTAAAAATGCAAATCCGGCATATACCATCCGAAGAAGAACAGATTTTCCGGGCGGCAGAAGTTGTTTTTGACATTAATGTCGGTGTAGAAGTCCCCTATCTGGAAATACTCAGAAAGGTTATATGTCTGACCGGACTTTCTGAAGCAAAAGTAGATACAATGTTACCGGATGCCCTTGAAAAACTTGATATTGAAATGGGAGAAATGAGCGATGAGGAGATGAAAACAGCAGTAGCCATCAAAAAAGACGATGTTTTGGATGTATATTGTGATGTATTATTAAAAAGGCGCTTTAATAAGCGTATGAACGAGAAATAAATAGTAAAGAAGGATGACTATTATGGGAAAATCAATGATTACCGAAAAGATACGAATATCACCCTATTTGCACAGGGAAATAACAAATCTTGTTGATGATGGCGATTTTGCTTCATTTTCCGATTTTGTAAATATAGCAGTTTCGAGTTTCTTATCCAGAAACTTTGATTTAAATGAAGAAGAGGATCAGCCGTCTTTAGAGATGCCTTTATCGTTATTATATCTGACATTGATCGATAACGGCATAATTACAAAAGAGGATATAAGTGGTCTTTTAGAAAAAGTAAAAAATGACGAATTGGATACTTCGTTACTTGAAAACTTTTTTAGCAATATTGCTGAAGATTGTGTTGAATACGATTTCTACGATATGCTGGATAATGCAAAACAAATGGAAAACGAAAAATCCTATGATAGTGCTGAAAAAATTTATATGGATGTAATAGAAATGTTCCCTGAAGATTTCGAACCTAATTTTAGTCTGGGATGCCTCTATGTAAAAACAGGTAAAGAGGATGAAGGCCGCACCCAGCTTGAAATTGCTCTTCAAAAGGCTAATGAAATGGAGGAAGAAGAGAATATAATTGAAATGATATCTTCAGAAATAAATAAGATGAAATAGGATTTGACTGTTTACAGATACTGCTCCCACCAAGTAGGTAAACAAGTTCCTTATGATAACATATATATCCCATTTCTCCCATGTCAAGCACCTAGTATGAAAGCAGTACTAGGATTAGAAGACGGCACAGTTGTGAAGGGCATTGGTTTTGGTGCCGCCGGAGCTGCTGTTTGCGGGGAACTCGTTTTTTCAACTCAATATACCGGATACGAAGAGGCTCTCACCGACCCTTCCTATGCGGGCCAGATATTGATGTTCACTTACCCCCTCATCGGCAATTACGGCGTTAACGGCAAAACCTTCCAGTCAGACGGTATGAAGGCAGAAGCACTGGTGGTCAGGGAAGCGTGTGACCACCCGTCCCACCACCTATCCAACCGCTCCATTTTTGATTTTGCCACAGATGAAGGCAGGCCCGGTATTGCAGGTGTGGATACCAGGATGCTGACCATCAAGACTCGGGATACCGGCGCTATGCGGGCATGCCTGCTCACAGACAGCGATGATGGCGAGGAAGCGGTACGCCTGGCAAGGCAGCACCCGAAGATATCAGACCAGCACGACCTGATAGATAAAGTGACCTGCCCCGCTCCCTATCACATTGAAGCAACCGGGAAGGACAAGCCCCATTTCGTGGTCATCGACCTTGGGATAAAGACCAATATGATAAAGAGCCTGACTATGCGCGGTGTGGGCATCACTGTGGTACCTGCAAACACTCCCCTTGACTTTATTACTGAACAAAAACCTGATGCCGTATTCGTATCAAACGGCCCCGGAGACCCTGAGAAGGCCACCAATGTCATTGACGTTGTGAAAAACATGATGGGGCAGGTCCCGATATACGGCATCTGCTTCGGCAACCAGATAATTTCCCTGGCACTGGGAGCCAGTACCTATAAACTGAAGTTCGGGCACCGTGGTGCCAACCAACCTGTGAAGGACCTGGAAAAAGGCACCGTGTATATCACCTCCCAGAACCACGGGTTCGCAGTGGACGGCAACTCACTGGACGGGGCAGAGGCTCATATCACGCACATCAATGTCAATGACAAAACCGTGGAAGGTATCGCCCACGACTACCTGGATATCATGAGCGTGCAGTTCCATCCAGAGGCCAGCCCCGGTCCCTGGGATACTGAAAAATGGTTCTTTGATACTATTGTTAAACGGGGGACGAAATAATGCCCCGAAATCCGGATATCAGGAAAGTACTGCTGATAGGCAGCGGTCCCATCATGATTGGACAGGCAGCAGAGTTTGATTTCAGTGGCAGTCAGGCATGCAGGTCTCTCAGGGAAGAGGGGATTAGTGTAGTACTTATCAACTCCAACCCGGCCACTATCATGACCGACCCTGAAATGGCAGATGCGGTGTACATCGAACCCATTAAACCTGAGATAGTGGAGCGTATCATCGAGAGAGAGCGCCCGGATGGGGTGATTGCGGGACTGGGGGGCCAGACCGGATTGAATGTAGTTAGTGAACTAGCCGAGATGGGTGTACTTGAGAAATATAATGTCAAACTCTATGGCACACCCTTAAAAGCCATACAGGATACCGAAGACCGGGACTTGTTCAAGCAGGCCATGCAGCGCATTGGCGAACCTGTCCCCCGCAGCAAAGCCGTGAACACTATCGATGATGCAGTTGCACTGATAGATAAACTGGGCCTGCCCCTGGTCATCAGGCCGGCATATACGCTTGGCGGCGCCGGCGGTGGGATTGCCAGGACAAAAGAAGAACTCATTTCAATCACTGAACTGGGCCTGAAGCGCAGCCGTATCAACCAGGTGCTTATTGAGGAGGGCATATTGGGCTGGAAAGAGTTCGAGTATGAAGTGATGCGTGATGCCAATGATACCTGCATCGTAATATGCAACATGGAGAACATTGACCCCATGGGTATCCATACCGGTGAGAGTATCGTGGTCACACCCAGCCAGACCCTCTCCGACAGGGACCACCAGATGCTGCGCAGTGCCAGTATTAATATTATCAGGAGCCTTGGCATCGAAGGCGGATGTAATATCCAGTACGCAGTAAAGGACGGGGAATACAGGATAGTGGAGGTCAATCCCAGGGTGAGCCGCTCCTCAGCACTGGCCAGCAAGGCCACAGGGTACCCAATAGCCAGGGTGACCGCCAAGATCGCTATAGGCATGACCCTGGACGAGATACCTAATGATGTTACCAAAAAGACACATGCATCCTTTGAACCCACTGTGGACTATACAGTTGTAAAGATACCCAGGTGGCCTTTCGACAAGTTCGTGACCGCAGACAAGACCCTGACCACGGCCATGAAGAGCACGGGCGAGGTCATGGCCATCGGGCGCACTATTGAAGAGACAATGAAGAAGGCCATTCGCAGCCTTGATGTGGACATGTATTTTGGGTTCAAAGAGTGGAGCCGGGATGAAGTCATTGACCTGCTGACCATCCCCACACATGAGCGGTTATTTGCCATTTACCATGCACTGAAAACGGGCTTTACCATTGATGAGATATCAGATATCACTTCTATCGACCCTTTTTTCCTTACAAAGATCCACAACATCATCCATATGGAAGATACCCTGCGCACGGGATTATCTGAGGAACACCTTCGCAGTGCCAAACGAATGGGTTTCACCGATGAGGAGATAGGCAAACTCAATGGCAAAACCAGGGAAGAGGTTAACGATATGCGCCGTGGGATGGGAATAACAACCACCTACAAGATGGTGGATACCTGTGCCGCTGAATTCGCTGCAGAGACACCGTATTATTATTCATGCTATGAAGAAATGTGCGAGGACGAGCCTTCGGACAACAAAAAAGTGTTGATACTGGGTGCGGGACCTATCCGCATCGGGCAGGGTATTGAGTTCGACTACTGTACTGTGCATGCGGTGAGTGCACTGCGGGAAGAGGGTATCGAAACCCATATCATAAACAATAACCCGGAAACCGTATCAACCGATTACGATACTTCTGATAAATTGTTCTTCGAACCACTGACCATTGAGGATGTAATGAACGTTATCGAACGTGAAAGACCCTGGGGTGTGGTGGTGCAGTTCGGAGGCCAGACCTCGGTGAACCTGGCACTGCCCCTTGAGCGGGAACTGCAGCGCAGGACTGACCTGGATACCGTTATCCTGGGTACTACGCCCGGGAATATGGACCTGGCCGAGAACAGGGAACTGTTCAATAAAATGCTCCAAAAGATGGGTATTCCACAACCTGAGGCGGGTTATGCCACTTCAGAGGAACAGGCCCTGGAGGTTGCGGCAAAAATTGGGTACCCTGTACTGGTACGTCCTTCGTATGTGCTTGGCGGTCGGGCTATGGAGATAGTATATGACGAGACCGACCTGGAAAGGTATATGCGCGAAGCTGTTCGGGTCTCACCCCAGCATCCGGTACTCATTGATGATTTTCTTGAAAACTCAATAGAGATAGATGTGGATGCGATATGTGATGGAGAGGATGTGCTTATCGGCGCTATCATGGAACATATCGAGGAGGCCGGGATACACAGCGGGGATTCGGCTTGCGTGATACCTCCACAGTCCCTTGGAAATTATGTGCTGGATACTGTCAGGGACTATGTGAAGCGCATTGCTCTTGCACTGCGGGTTAAGGGCATCCTGAACATCCAGATGGCTTACAAGGACCGGGTGGTGTATGTGCTGGAAGCGAACCCACGCAGCAGTCGTACTATCCCCTTCGTATCCAAGGCTGTGGGCCTGCCGATGGCCAAGATCGCAGCCAAAGCCATGATGGGCATATCGCTTAAGGAACAGGGATTCTTGGATGAACCTGTGCCCAGGAATGTGTCTGTGAAGGAAGTGCTGTTGCCCTTTGACAAACTGCCGGGAGCCGACCCCTTATTGGGCCCGGAGATGCACAGTACCGGTGAGGTCATGGGTGTGGATTACAGTTTCGGGCTGGCATTTTTCAAGGCAGAAATGGCAGCTGACAATGCCCTGCCCCTGCAGGGTAAGGTGTTCATGTCCATCAGGGACCAGGATAAACCTGCATTGATGCAGGTGGCCAGGAAGATGGTGGATGCGGGACTGGAATTGATTGCAACCAGCGGCACCGCACAGTACCTGGCAGGGAAGGGCATCAATGTCACAGTAATAAAGAAAGTGCATGAGGGCAGTCCTAATGTGATTGACATGATGCGTACCGATGAGGTGGGTCTTATAATCAACACACCCACTGGCAAGATGACACGCAAGGACGGGCGGCGGATACGCAGGGCAGCAGTGGACTACGGGGTGCCGTATATCACCACCATCCAGGCAGCAATGGCGGCGTCGGATGCCATTGAGGCTATGAAAAGGGGCGAGCTTACCATCAAGAGTATCGGTGAGTATCATTTGGAGATGTGAAAATATGAAAATACTGGCATTAATAGGCAGCCCCAGGAAAGAGGGAAATACCGACATTCTGGTAGATGCAGTGTTGAGCGGTGCAAAGGCCAACGGGCATCATGGCGAGAAACTTTATCTGTACGACCTCAACCTGCTGCCGTGCATTGATTGCCGCAACTGCAAGAACGGTGACATGGTTTGTACCAGGGACGACGATATGCGGGACATCTACCCGAAGATAGAGGGCGCAGATGTGATATTGTTCGGCACGCCCCTGTACTGGTACGGGCCGTCAGGTCCCATGAAACTGCTTATGGACCGCCTGCTGCCTTATAGTGAGACCGGAATGCTTAAAGGTAAACGGGCGGTGCTGGTCATTCCTTCTGCCGAAGGAGCTGATGCCTGTGAACCTGTCGTTACGATGTTCAGGCTATCACTGGACTACCTGGGTGTGGATATCGCAGAGGTATTGCTGCCAACGGCTTACGAGAAGGGGGAGATTTCAAGTAACACTGAAGAAATTGAGCGGGCCAGAGGGATAGGGGCTGCGCTGTAGCCATAGATGATATAAACAGCCATACTGAAGCCGTCAAATTAGTTCTCAAAATCTCATATCTAATTTGACAGGCGTTCTAAAATCCAATAGCTATCAACGAAAAGGATAAGTATTATCGAACATATCCAGAATGCCGTCGTATGGCTGAAGTTTAGTTATATTCCGTTGTCCCGCCTTAACTCAGCCTGGTTAGAGTGCGCGGCTGTAGTTTGTTTATGCACCCCTCCGGGGTGCACACGCGCAGTAACCGCGATGTCCCCGGTTCGAATCTGGGAGGCGGGACTTTATTTTTTGCTCAACTACACATCTCAAAATACATATCGAAATACTTATATTGAAATAATATAATAGATTTTTATAAGAAGTGTATTGCAAGTATATGGAATTATACTTAATTAATTTAAACTAATGATTAGTATGAATTTAAGGTGGATTAGTGAATGAGAAAAGAGATTGTTACAGTGTTGAGTATTTTAGCAATTATAATTTTGATATATAGTATTGCGAAACCGACCCATTTGCATCAAGATATTAAGATGGAGTATTGCGGTGATTGCCATACAGAGGATTCCATCTTAAGTATGCATGAATCTGTAGATCCTATGGAAACGGGATGTGTGGATGCAGGATGCCATCCTGAAGCCATAGCTGCGTTCAGTGTTCATACAGAAATGGTACCAAGTGAATGCGATCGGTGTCACGAGTTCGGTGGAGAACCTATGTATTCGAATTGCGATCTATGTCATGGAAGTTATCATCAATTAGAAGGTAGAATAAATATTGAGGACAAACCTTGTGAAGACTGCCATGAAAGCCATTCCCTAATGACTGATGATGGCTGTGCCAAATGCCATATTGAGGCATACAATGATTTAAAAACCAAGGGTGGTAGCCATTCGGATATTTCTGGCAGTTGCTATGCCTGTCATGAAGAACACATGAGCATCCCGGATTGCCTTGACTGTCATGGAGGGGTTGACCACAGTGGAACTATCATCGACCAAAACTGCATAAAGTGTCATCAGGCGCATACGCCAATGGAAGTCAGTTTCGATTCTAACACAACTATGGAGCTATGTATTGAATGCCATCCCAGTGCGGCACAGGAATTCCTGGATAATCCATCCAAACATTCAGACATAAATTGTGTAGAATGCCACCAGGATCACTTCCAGTGGAGTCCATGTGCGAAATGCCACGAGGGAGTCCATACACAGTTAACAGGATTAGATGTGAATGAATGTAAAGGATGCCATGGTACGGCCCATTCACCTTCAAAGTATTAATCCACGATACCGGGTATCATAGAATTAATTGTGATACCTGGTTCATTTCTTTTTTTTTAGCCCCGATATTTCTTAATCCACAATTGTCTTCCAGGCAACCATGGGAATCCATTGCCTATGATAGAAATCTTTAACTCCGATAATAAGTACTATTTACCCCAGTTAATCATTATTATCCATCTTATCAGGAGAATCGGGAATGATACAGGAAATCACCAATAAGTATGAACCAAACACCCTGGAAAAGGATATACGCAATTTCTGGGATTCCATCAATGCCTACCCCAGGTCCAGACAGCTCAGAGCTGGCAGTAAAGACTTCTATTTTGTGGACGGACCGCCATATACCACAGGGCACATTCACCTTGGCACGGCATGGAACAAGATCATAAAAGATTCCATCCTTCGCTACAAATCCATGAAGAACTTTTGTGTCAGGGACAGGGCAGGTTGGGACATGCACGGCCTTCCTATCGAAGTAAAAGTGGAGGAAAAGCTTGGTTTCAAGTCCAAGAAAGATATTGAGGAATACGGGGTGGAACGGTTTATAGCCAAATGTAAGGAGTTCGCACTGCAGCATAAGGATGATATGACCCAGCAGTTCAAGGACCTGGGAGTTTGGCTGGACTGGGAAGACCCTTATATGACCCTGAAGGATGAATATATTGAAGCGGCCTGGTGGACCCTGAAACGCGGTAATGAGAAAGGTTTGCTGGAGAGGGGTAAACGGGTTGTGAACTGGTGTCCCAGATGTGAAACTGCCATTGCTGATAGTGAAGTGGAATATTGGGAAAAAGAAGACCCATCCGTCTATATCAAGTTTAAAGTCAAAGGTGAGGACAATGCCTATATTGTCATATGGACCACCACGCCATGGACCATCCCTGCAAACATTGCCGTAGCTGTGCACCCCAGCTTCGAATACAGCAAGATACGGGCATGGAAGGGGGATAAGGATGACAGCGAAGTGCTGTACTTGGCCACGGAACTTGTCGAGAATGTATTGAAACAGGGACGTTATTCTGATTATGAAGTGCTGGACCGGATGCTGGGAGAGGATATGCAAAAACTGTCATATGAAAACCCTCTTTCTGACAAGGTACCTGCCCAGGCCGGTTTTGAACATAATGTTTACATGGCGGATTTTGTCACAGCAGAGAACACTGGTTGTGTCCATGTTGCACCCGGTCACGGTATGGATGATTTTATGCTGGGCGTGGAAAATGACCTGCCCATATATTGCCCTGTGGGTCCCGACGGACGGTACACTGCAGAAGCCGGGGAATATGAAGGTAAATATGTGAAAGAAGCCGATAAAATGATAATGGATGACCTGGAAGAGAGGGGGAACCTGCTCAAGAAAGGCATCATCACTCACAGGTACGGACACTGCTGGCGATGCAAGACCCCGATCATCTATCTTGCCACTGAACAATGGTTCCTCAAAATATCAGAGATTAAAAATGAGATGCTAAATGAGGTTTCGAAAGTAGCATGGTATCCTGAATGGGCAGGTTCTGCAAGGTTCGCCGACTGGATAAAGGGTGCACGTGACTGGTGTATAAGCCGCCAGCGTTACTGGGGCATTCCGCTTCCCATCTGGATATGTGCCGACTGCGGCGAGTTGGAGGTCATAGGCACAATGGAAGAGTTGCGGGAGCGTTCCGGACTCGAAGGGCACCTTGACATGCACAGGCCCAACGTGGATACGATTAACATCACATGCCGGTGCGGTGGCACAATGAAGCGTGAACCTGACGTTTTCGATGTCTGGTTCGATTCAGCTGTGGCTTCCTGGGCGACTTTGCACTATCCTGCCGAGCAAGAAGATTTTGATAAACTCTGGCCAGCTGACTTTATCACTGAAGGTCACGACCAGACCCGGGGATGGTTCTATTCACAACTGGGTGCCAGCATGATGGCCTTTGGCAAGGCACCATATAAAAGTGTACTGATGCACGGCTTTACCCTGGACGAGTCTGGTAAGAAGATGAGCAAGAGCCTGGGTAACGTGGTATCTCCTGAAGAGGTGGCGGCAAAGTTAGGTGCTGATACCCTCAGGTTCTATGTACTTTCATCAAGTGCGCCATGGGAAGACCTCAAATTCAACTGGGAAGCGGTCTCCACGGTAAACCGGATGATGAACATTTTCTGGAACGTCTACCGGTTCCCTCTGCCATATATGGCAATGGACAACTTCGACCCTACCACTGTAATCTATGATATGGTCAAACCAAATCTACGGCCCGAAGACCGCTGGATACTGAGCCGTGTAAACTCACTGGCACGTAAGGTGGAAGAAGCAATGGAGCAGTACGACCTGCACAGGGCTACCAGACCCATATCGGATTTTATCCTGGAAGATCTGTCCCGGTGGTATATCCAGTTGATACGGCCACGTACCTGGCTGGAAGAGAATGAACCGGATAAGGTGGCTGCATATTGGGTCATATACGAAGTGCTGGTAAAAGTGGCAAAGATAATCTCACCCTTTACCCCGCATCTTGCAGAATCAATGTACCTTAACCTTGTACGTAACCTTAACCCGGACAGTCCTGAGTCCATTCATATGTGTGACTGGCCGGCTGCACAGGATGAGTTAATTGATACCGATCTTGAAAGGGAGATGGATAGCATCCGAAAGGTTGTGGAAGCGGCATCCAATGCAAGACAGAAGATTAAACGCAAGCTCAGATGGCCTGTCAGCCGGATAGTGGTGGCACCCGAAAATGAAACTGTGGCTCGTTCAGTTGAAACTCTCAGGTCAGTATTGCTTGAACAGACCAATAGCAAGGATGTGGTACTGTTGGGCATTGGCGAAACCTGGAATGAACTTGGTGCCGAGATCATCCCACAATCAAAGGCTATCGGACCTGTATTCAAGGGAGATGCCGGCAAGGTAATTGCTGCCCTTAATTTAACTGATGTAGCGGTATTGAAGGCTGCATTCAAGACTTCACAGGAATATGAACTGGAAATCCAGGGCGGGACTGCTACCATTACTCCGGATATGATACTGTTTAATGAGACCATTCCTGAACATATAGCCGTTGCTGAGTTCCCTGGTGGAATGGTGTACGTGGATGCATTATTGACGAGGGAGATCGAATCGGAAGGCTATGCCCGTGAAGTGATAAGACGGGTGCAGGATATGAGGAAGGAACTGGACCTTGACGTTGAAGCCAGTATCAAAGCTGTGGTCAGGATCGAGGATGAACGGATATGCGACCTGGTGCTGGACTGGGAAGCCCATATTGCGGGGGAGGTCAGGTCAAAATTGCTCATCATCGGCATTGATGTTGAATCCGATGGCGACCTGGTCAAGGAATGGGATGTTGAAGGTATTGGTATGAAAATGAGTGTTTCAGAGTTTTCATGAAGTTTGAGGATTGGGAGCCCATATACCAGGAAATCATCACGGATATGGGATATGACCGTGCCCGGGACGAGTATGCTGCCGAGCTGCTGTCCGGGCTGTTCTTTTCGACAGAGCCGTCCCGGCTTGCCCCTGTGAAGAAACTTAAAGAACTGGTACAGGGAAAAGACGTTCTGGTTTGCGGCAATGCTCCGTCCCTGGCAGATGAACTGGCAGAGGTGGACCCATCAGGATATTGTATCATCGCTGCCGACGGGGCAACGGCTCACATTATGGATGCAGGCCTGGTACCACATATCATTGTGACTGACCTTGACGGTGCACTTGATGATGAG
Source organism: Candidatus Methanocomedens sp. (assembly GCA_013374385.1). GTDB lineage: Archaea > Halobacteriota > Methanosarcinia > Methanosarcinales > Methanocomedenaceae > Methanocomedens_B. The sequence goes on from QBUR01000189.1 coordinate 14,288, forward strand.
ATAGAGGCCAGCCGTAAGGGAGCGGTATTGGTGGTTCATGCACATGGCGACAATGTTGATACTGTTCAGACAATAGTCCCTAAATTGTACAATATTATCGGGTCAACACAGACTGCCCCGTTGGAGAATGTTTACAATTTCGGAGGGTTCACTGACGGTGACCGTTGTGTCTTTTTGGCAATGGAATTTAATGCGGCCAGCGCAACTTTAATTGGATTTAATTTTGATGATGACGCTGTGACACACTCGAAAGCCAGGAAGTTGGATTGGGCACGCAGGCTTATTGAAATAGCTCTGGGATAATTATGGTTGCAACAAACAGAAGTCAAAGGTGCTGCCAGTCACTTAAATCATGTGCCCCGATTAGTCTGAGGGGACAAATCCACAAACAAAGTTTGTTCAGTGATTGCTCTGTCCACATTCCTAGAAAATATGGGAGTAGATTTAAGTTTTTCGAATTTGTCTTACGCCAAAAACTTAATCAAATCTTCACTCAATCGAGTTTCAACACCCAACTTAGATACGATTTCTTCCTTTGATGTACCTTCATTCTTCAACTCTTCAATTATGTCAAATATACGTGGCTTAATCTCATAGTACTCATTGATGTCATTTCTATGACTCCACACATCTCCTTCCTGAAGTTCAATGCCCTGCATTTTCATGCTCAACCTCAACATATTGCGACCAGTCAATAACCGTCACCACCTCATCGCTCACAAAAATATTGTACTCGCTCAAATCCCCGTGCACCACACCCTTTGCATACGCCAGCCTCACCTGCTCCAGAATCCTGTCCAGGTACCACCAGGGTCCAGCACCTTCGTCTTAGACAGCTCGCCCCTCTCAGCAATCGCCATCCCTATCACATTGCGGTTGTGGTCCACAGACTCCTTGCCCACACCCAGCTCCTCGCCGATCGCTGACAGGCTGTCCCGCTTAACCAGGGCGTTCAGTGCCAGTATATTCCTCCTTTTCGACACCTTTCATATTGCCTGTTCCAGCAATTGTCCATTCTCCTTCAACCAGGCCTTTGCCTTTTCCATCGTCGGAGATTGTGCACGGACAATGTTACTAAATTTGGGCGTATGGTTGGTCTCGATGAGGTGGGCAAGTTCATGGACGATGATGTAATCGATGACAAACATCGGAGCTTTTATCAGCCGCCAATTAAGATTTACGTTGTTATTCACGGTGCAGGAACCCCAACGATAGCGGTTGTCGACAATCTCGACCTTAGAAAAACTGACTCCGAGTTCGCGTGCATGATGCCTGACCCTTGGGACAATCTTTTCTTTAGCTTTTTTGATATACCATTCTCGTAAGGCCTCTGCTTGCTTCTTTCCATATGTCGCCGGAATAAGGAAACGATGGGCGAACTGAATCTCAGATAAACCTGTTTTAACCATCTCAATGCGGTATTGACGACCCAGATAAAGTGCAGACTCACCGCTAACCAGTTCCTTTCCAGGTGCATGAGGCAGGTCCTGGTATTTCTGAGGGTGCCCGATCTTTTCATAAATCCATTGACGCTTTGACTCCACTACCTGCCGTATCTTTTCATCTGACGTTTCTTCCGGCGCATGCACCACTACGCTGCGATCTCGTTCGACGGTGATAGTCAACTTGCGCCGCCTGGCCGATCTTTGAATTGTATAGGCCAACTCCATCGTAACTACTCCGCGTAGAGAATAATGTCGTTGTTTTTCTCGATGATTTCCATAATCCGGCTGATGATATGGGCGCGTTTTTGCACGAGACTGGGGAGATTTGCAAACTCCTGTAAAAGCAGTGTCTTCTGAAGTTCTGCTTTCAATTTGTTGCGGGCGGGTATGCTCTCCCAAAATCCGGTCAATTTCAATTCCCGTTCCACCACCAAAAAAGTCTTCTGCGTCAGGTCAACCAGATGGCTGATCCTGTCTTCGTTGCTCATGCCATAGGAAGCAGACGCTTCTGCAACCATTAAGGGCGTCGAATCCTTCGTATTCACTCCATCTGAAAAGAGCTCTCGCTCAAACATTCTAAACAGCGGCATTTGTTTCTTCCGGTGAAGCCCATAAGTCGGCTCCTTACTGGCGTTGATGATGCGCTTCCGCAGCTTTTCCAGTTCTTCGTAGATCTTTTTCCAGTTGTCGCGGAAATCTTCAAAAATCTTTGCCAAGGCTTCCGCAAAAGAAGCTTGCAGGTCTGGGTCATCGTCCAGTTCAATATCAAGGTGGTGGCGAATGGCATGCTCCACCTCTGCTGCCTTTGTCTTGGTACGGTTATGTTTGCCAACATGCTTTTGAAAGTCTTCATCGAGGATGGAGATCGGCTTGATCTTCACCTCAATCTCTTTTGATTCAAGATATGCATCGGTGATGGCACGCAGTTTGGGAGGAATGCCTTTCATGCTCAGACGTTCGTCACGGAAATGTTTCCCTGCCAGCACATTGATCCCGGTGAGGATTTGGTAGTCGGCCATGTAATCAAGAGCTTGCCTGGAAGGGTAGACCAGGTTCAGGCATCTGGTCAGATTTTTAAACATCAGCATGTAGTCAAAACGCAGGTCTTCGTCATAGAACAGATCAAAGAACGCATCGAGATCATTAAGGTCCGTGATGCCATGCTTTTTGAGCCAGTCCATGATGGCAGCATGGCTGGCGATGAGTTCGCGTAGTTCTTCCTCTGGGAAACTGAGGGCATCGATCACTTCCTTTTGTTCGCGCTCATCATAGCTGTCTATGGCTTTTTTCAGGTGGTGGCCGACTCCCACATAATCAACTACAAATCCTTTGTCCTTTGCCTCACCAGCCACGCGATTCACGCGGGCGATGGCCTGGAGAAGATTATGTGCGACAATCACCTTGTCGAGATACATCACCTGCTCCACCGGCGCATCAAATCCGGTAATGAGCATGTTATTGACTATCAATATCCCCATGCCACCTGTGACACCTTTATCTTCGCTTTCAAATGACATTTTGAAGCTCTTGATGCTGGCCCCGTGCTTTGATTTGTCAGAATAGGCTTTGAGATGCGGCAAATCGTTGTGATTGCCTGAGATGATGACATCCGTTGTCAGCTTCTTGAGTCGGTTGAGGTCGAGGTTATTCGGATTGGCCTGCTCCAGGTCGGCAATGGTAGCCGCCAAAGCGGCATCGATATGTTTCTTATAGCGCACCGCTGCCTCGCGGGACGAGGCCACCACTTGTGCCTTATAGCCATTGGGGAACACATGTGTAAAGTAGTGTCCGATCATATCTTTGGCTTTAGCCTCGATGGTCGGCTCGGCTTCCAGATAGGCATCACGGGAGCCGTAACCCAGAATATCCATGCGCTGCCGGAGGTTATAGTCGCTGAATACATCCTCAAACTTCGTATCCATGGCCCGCTGGTTGGTGACTTCGGCGTTGTGGGTGCGGCCTTCGTAAACTATTTCCAGAGTCACTCCATCCTCGATAGACTGGCGCATGGTGTATTTATCGATGTAGTCGCCGAATACCCGCTCGGTTTTATCTATAGGGGTGCCGGTGTAGCCGATACGGGCGGCATTGGGGAGACCTTTGTCAAAGTTGGCACCTAACCGCTTGTACTGGGAACGGTGTGCCTCGTCAGTCATCACCAGAATGTTCGGGCTGGCGTTCAGCTCAGGGAAGGTCTCTGTCAAGTCAGTTTCACGAAACTTATGGATCATGGCCATAACCAGATCCGAGGAGTCAGAGCGTAGGAGTTTTTTGAGTTTCCTAATGCTGTCTGCCATCTTGACGGTAAAGCCAATGCTCTGGCTGGTTTCGGAAAGCTGGTCTTCCAGTTGGGTGCGATCGGTCACAAAGACCACCTTCCAGTGTGAAAGCTGGGCATGACGATACATTTCACGCACCATAAACATCATGGTCAGCGATTTACCTGAGCCCTGTGTATGCCAGATAATGCCACTGCGCTCGCGTGGGCTTTGCCCTTCCAGTAGGCGCTTGACTGCCAGTTTGACGGCGCGGAACTGCTGGTAGCGGCCTACAATCTTGATGGTCTCGCCCCTGTCGTTGGAGGAGAAAAGGGTAAAGGTGCGGATGAGGTCCAGCAGGTTGTCGCGGTCGAGCATCCCGGCGACCAGTCGCTGTTGATCGTTGGGGGCACTTGCTCCGTGCTCCAGTTCATCCACCGTGCGGGGATAGGGGTCAGCCCAACGGTAGAAGTATTTCTCGCTGTGAGTGGTGATGGTGCCGAACTTGGCCTCGTTACGGCAGGTAGCGATAACGATCTGGTTGTAAAAGAAAAGCGGTGCGCTGCCTTCGCCTTTGGCTCCACGCTGTTCGCTGTAGCGTAGCATCTGGTCGATTGCTTCGGGGATGGCGTCTTTGACCTTGGGCGACTTGCACTCAATCACCACTATCGGCAAACCGTTCAGGAACAGCACAATATCCGGGATGATGTGATGCTCGGTGCCGAGAATACGCACATTGAACTGGCACACAGCGATAAAGCTGTTGTTGTCCCGGTGCGTAAAGTCCACAAAACGCACGGTAGGGCTTCTCTCACCGGTCTGGCGGTTAACGCTTACGCTGGTGTTTTCCAGCAGCAGGGTGAAGGCGTGGCGGTTGTTTTTGATCAGGTCGCTGCCCGAGAAGTTGGCAGTGAGTTGCTTGATGACTTCCTCTACCTGATCGTCTTCAAGCCAGCGGTTGATTTCTTTGAGCTGCTCGCGTAAGACCGGTAGCATGACCACCTCGGTGAAACTTTGTCGGTGGCTGTCGCTGGGGTGCTGGATGTTGTCGAGGTCGATTATGTCCCAGCCCAGCCCGTCGAGCTGATTGAGTAGTGGTTTTTCGACGTGGTTGCGTTCGTCGAGTTTGATGTGCGGGGGTGTTTTGTTCTGGGTCATGGTTATCCCTTTTTCTTTGGTGCCGGTTTCGGGAGCTTTTTAATGGCCTTTTCGAAATCCTCTTCTACTGGCGAAGGGAGGTTTATCTGCATGGTGCGGTGTTTTTCGTATTCGAGCTGAGCTTTAGTGAGTGCCTGCTCGTGTGAAATCGTTCCGGCATGGGTAAGTAGCTCACGACCACTTAATTTCAAGAAATCGTCAAGCTTGGCGATCCAGTCACTCATATACATGGGCTTGCGTTCCAACGCCTGGATTTCAGCAAATTCCAGATAAGCTGTGACAATTCGGTTGAGTATGTCGAGTTCTTCGGAGTTCAGGTAGTTCTTGGCGATGCCTATTTCGCTTTTGCTGATTGTGTTGCCTGTCCAGTTGGTGAGGCCCATGTTTTCTTTTGCCGAGTCGGCGCGTTGGTATACTATTTCTGCCGCCGTCTGCCCGTGCGCTGCCCAGTGCATTTTGTTTTGTACCATGGCGAAAAGGAGCTGGGAGGTATCAGCTTGCGGGTCGTAGTCAATGCTGGTGGCGTAGATGTCCAGTACTTTGCGCCAGAAGACTTTTTCCGAGGAGCGTATGTCACGGATGCGGGCCAGTAATTCGTCGAAATAATTGCCGCCACCGTCATGTTTCAGGCGTTCGTCGTCCATGGTAAAGCCCTTGATGATGTATTCATGTAACCGCTGGGTAGCCCAGATGCGAAACTGCGTGCCCCGGTGGGATTTCACCCGGTAGCCGACGGAAATGATGACATCAAGGTTGTAGTGCTGCGTGTCATAGCTTTTTCCATCATCGGCAGTTATCCGGAATTTCCGGATAACTGATTCCGGTACCAGCTCACCCTCTGCGAAAATGTTCTGGATGTGCTCGTTGATCGTGCGCACATCCTTCTGGAATAACTCTGCCATCCGCTTCTGGGTGAGCCAGACGGTTTCTTCCTGCAGGCGGACTTCCAGCCGCGTCTGCCCGTCCTCGGTCTGGTAAAGGAGAAAATCGGCGGGTTCGGGTGGGTTTTTGTCCTGGATCATGCACCAACCTCCGTGTAGTTCAGCAGAACCGTCACCCGGGGCTTGCTGGCAAGTTGATCGAGCAGTGGCTTCTCGACGTGGTTGTACTCGTCGAGTTTTAGATTCCAGGCGGTGATTTGTGTGCTCATGATTTCTCTATTACCTCCCAGTGGCCGCCTTTTTTTGGGCCGACAAATTTTAATCTACCTGCTTTCACGAGCTTCGAAGAAGCCCTTTCAACGGCGCGGAGCGATTTTCCAATCTTCGAAGCGACCTCCGCTAAGGTCATCTCCGGCTTCTCATCCAGCATCCGTAGAATCTGATCCGGCGTTTCTACCGGCGTTTCTACCGGCGTTTCTACCGGCGTTTTCTCTGACCCTTCAGACTCCAGATGCACAGGCAGGCGGATTAAAAAATAGCTTCGGTCGTCGTCGGTCTCGAACACGGGAGGCGGAGAACCGTTGCCTTTCATGACCTTCAGGATTTTGGAGATGCCAGTGGAGCGGCCTTCGGTGAGGTCCAGTTCCTTGAGGAACTCGCCGATGCGGCGGTTGCGGTAGCGGCGAGAGACGGCCTTGCCCTGTTTCAAGTCTTCCAGGCGAATCGAGCGATCCGGGCCGGGGAAGCTCAGAACCACCAGATCCTCAGGGGTGATTCGTACTTCTATCGGCTCACGAATGTCGTAGGAACGGTGGTAAACGGCATTGACCACCGCCTCTTCGATGGCGGCAAAAGGATAATTCCAGAAACGCTCGGCTTCGGCCCGGTCGGGGTGTTTGACGACCGTTTGCTTGAGATAGTTGGCCTGGATATGGCTCAGCGCATCACGAGCGATACGGGCAAGAGGGCCTGCAAAGGTCTTCTCGTCAAAGCGATCCCCACCCGGCCCTTCTGGAAACCAGACTACATCAATTTGTGTGGCCGGGAAGAACCGTTCCGGATGATCGTTGAAAAAGAGCAAGCCGACGTTTTTCGGCAAAGCCGCTTCAGGGGGACCACCTACTACATTCATTTGTCGTCCCAGGGCTTCGGCTGAAAGCTCACGCGACTCATCTGCAAGATCGCTGCCCACCTCGCGCAGGAATTCCTCCATCAATCGCAACGACAGGTCATTAGTCCCGGCGGTCTGATTGAAGCGGTCGTCAAAGGGAACCCTGGCCGTGAGGCTGATCAACTCCCGCTCATCGTCAGCTCTTGCTTCAACCGTGCTGGAGTAGCGGCGGATGTAGTGGCGGTAATCCTTCCTCCTGGCCGTGACGGACCTCGGAACCTTGTACGGCCGGTTCTGGCCTCCCGGTGCCCACAGGACGATCAGGTTGCGATCTTCGAAGCGTTCGATACTCAACATGGGAAAATAGGAAGGCTGGATCTGGTTGCAGAATCCCAGAAGTTCCTGCTGTATCCTGTCCAGTTGATTGTCGGGCAGGCCTTTCGGCGGAAAGACTGGCATCCCCATTTCGTCGCAGTCCTGTCCGATTACCACATAACCGCCGCCAAGGTTCTCGAAGTCGTTGGCAAAGGCGCAGAGAGTGCGCATGATCGGATCCGGATTCCACCCCGTCTTGTACTCGATCCGCTCGCCTTCGACCTTTCGTTGGTGAAGCAAGTCCTTGAGGTTTATGGGGAGTTTGGAGGTCATGCGCCAGCCTCCTGTGGTTTGGTCAATAGAGGGGTAACCCGCACCTTGTCAGTGAACAGGTTCTGCATGAAGGGGATTATGTCCCAGTCTGGCTTGCTTAGGTGAGAATGCAAGGGTTTTTCGACGTGGATGTGTTCATCGAGTTTGATGTGCGGGGGTGTTTTTTCTTGGTTCATATAGACTCCACATTTAAAGTCCAGTCATGGTCGATTGTTTTTAGAAATTTGATTTGTTTTCTCTGGGTGATATTCCCGGCTGAGATCAATCCTTCTAAAGTCTTCTTCACCCAGAAAGTCAAATTTCCGTTCAAATAGTGAAGCTATTTTATCACTAGCGGTTGCGAAATAAATCTGCCTATCGTGCATTAACACCAGTTCGCGCAAGTAATCAAGAAAGGACAGAGAGTTTAAATCGTCTACATGAGCTATAGGGTCATCGATCAATATGACAGGCGGTGCCTGTTTTCCAAGTTGAGCATTTTGAGAAAGAAAGATTGATAGAGCAAATGCTGCCCGTTGTCCAGTACTGATTTGACTTAGTTTTGACTCCGTGCCATCCTTGCGGATAAGCGATGTCCAATCTGAACCAATACCTTCAAATTCTGCTGGTGAATGAATGTGGGAGAAGATTTCCTCTATGCTTGCACGATTCTGCTGAAGTGCGGACTTCATTGCAGATTCTAGGGAATGGTTGTTTTGTAAATCTTTGAGAACAATAAACGCTTCATGCATTTTGTTCTGACGTTGGTTCAGCTTAGATATCTTTTTTTCAAGTAACTCTTTCCTTTTTACAGAATCAGCAAAACTAACATTGGCTTGTTTCTCCCTGTCAAGAGCTGTTTGCAACTCTGCAGCGAGCTGACGGACCGACTCTGCCTCAATCACGAGTTCTGCAAGTGGTCTTTTGTCTAACCACGGAAATGACGCAGAGAATTTGGAAAGCTTTTTACTCAGACGTTCTGTAGTGGATAACCTTTCCTTCAGTTGAGATAATTCGTTAATAATATCCTTCGTAACGGTTGCGACCGGACTTAAAGTTGAGGTGATCTTTTTTTGCAGTTTATGTATATTTTTATTATCTTCATCAAGGGTTTGCGATAAAGATGCCATGTTCTGCTTAATCATTGTACGCAATCGCTCCGCCGTTTCTTGTGTGAATTCATCGAGAGGATAACCGAAATCTCGTAAACGTGTGGAGATTTCCACCACCATTTCGACCGTCAGCCCCTGTGCCTCAAGAGAGATGAGATCGCTGGAAAGCGTTTTAAACTGAGTGTCTGCCTTTGCAAGCGTTCCTTTGGCCTTTTCTACTGCTGATAGTGCCTCTCTAACAGTAATATTTTGCGCGAGACCTACTTTCTCGCAATAATTCATCAGCCATGTCATAATTGACTCAACAGCAGCTGTGTTGCGGACTGCATCCTCTTGCGCCTTCATCTCGGAAAGAAGCGCCTGTCCAAGCGCTTCGACATTCTTGTCAACGTCAATGGTCATATGTTTTGAAAGGTCGCCAATCTTAAATTGTGTATGACAAAGTGGACATTCATCGGCTTCGGGACTGATCTTTAAGAGTTTACCCGCGATCTGCCGGAGCTCCTGCGCAAGACTCAGATGCTGATCCTGTGTATCGCTAAATTTTTTATATCCACTTTTTTGCTCAATCAAAAGATTTTCTGCCTCTAATCGCTTTTTAATAGCGTCCTGATGACATTTTACCAGCAAATCATCACGATCTTCCACCGAAAT
>QBUR01000153.1 GCA_013374385.1 Candidatus Methanocomedens sp.
TCTGCGTTCATCTGCGGTTTTATCAAATTCACCAACACGAATTGTAACGGTCTCGGTTTGTTGCGCAGGGTATTACGTGAGCGCATACCTGTTCTACCATTTCACGACCAGAAAATAAATGAACAACGATAAGGCCCGGCAACTCAAACCCGGACCGAGTCCTGCCGTTGACGTTGAGTGAGAGAGGTAGCTGATATTATAAGGCTTACCAGACTCAACCCTGCTGCGCCAATGAATACAGCATTGAATCCCCATATATTAGACACCACACCACCACACAGTGCCCCTGTTATCATGGACAGGCTGATGACAGAATTGAGATAACCGGCGGCTGTGGCTTTATCCTTATTACGTTGCAGGAGCAGTTCGGTGGAGCCTACAAACAGAAAGGACCAGGATATAGCTATCAGGAACATAGCAGGGATGATGTGATAATAGATAGTAGCAGGAAGCAGGATCAGGAAAGCAGCAACTGACAGCACGTACCCGACCTTAACAATCCGCTCCATATTCTGGCCGTCCATCCGGCGCATTATAAAGAACTGCATCAGGGGGTTGATTGAATACAAAAGACCGATCCAGAATATATCTGCACCCAGGGTCATCATGTATATTGGAAATATTGTCCAGCAACCTACTGCCCCGGTGTGCCTTAAAAAGAATGTCAGGTAGATGTTCCAGTTCTTCTTTACAGTGGAAAGTGAGAAATAATCCACCTTGATCCGTTCTACTTTCACTTCAGGCATTGTTACAGCCAAAATAAAGGAAATAAGCATTAATACAGAACTGACTATGAAAATAAAGTTGTAGTCTCCTAATAATCCAGCACCGGAAAAACCCGCTGCCCAGCCAAGAGCGCCTAAGGAAAAGAATTTACCTATACTGCGCTTGAGCCCGTATACGTGCATGATAAGGGCTGCCGGGTACATGCCAACGCAAATTCCCAACAGGCCCCGTATAACGGCGAGACTTAATGGGTCGTAGGCGAACACCTGGATAAAATAAGCCACGGCAGAACATGCAAGTCCTATAAGTAGTAATTTTTTGATATCCAATGTATCAGATACTTTGCTGAAGATGTAGGATGAGACGAAGAGGCATGCCCCATAAACGCTCATTATAATACCCACCTGGGTATAGTTGGCACCCATGTCATAAGCCAGCAGGGGGATTACCATCATGGACATCATGACGGATGTGCTGGTCAAAAACTGGATTGAGTTAAGCCTCATGGGAGATGTAAATGGGTGGGTGTATATTTCAAATTATGCTGGTGATTTATGGGTTTGCAATCCACAGCATCTATTTACTCTCCAATAATCCGCAATTCTTCACTCGCCTACATTGCCCTTCCTGCACATCTGCCAGGTCGTCCATCCCTAACGCTGAAATGCCAGAGATAACCCTTTATATCCAATAAAATAATCTTACACCCAGGTGAAATCCTTATGAAATACGTTGTACTCCTGGGCGATGGCATGGCAGACTACCCCCTTGATGAACTGGGCGGACTGACCCCATTGCAGGCGGCCCGCACCCCCAACATGGACCGCATGGCAAAACAAGGACAGTGCGGACTGGCACAAACCGTACCTCTTGACATGCCCCCCGGTTCTGATGTTGCCAACCTCGCCATCCTGGGATATGACCCTGCAAAATACTACTCGGGCAGGGGACCCCTGGAAGCTGCCAGCATGGGTGTGGAACTGGCTGACGATGATATCGCATTTCGCTGCAACCTAATAACCGAAAAGGACGGGATAATTGCCGACTACAGCGCAGGCCACATCTCCACTGAAGAGGCGGGAGAACTTATCCGGACGGTGGATGAACACTTAGGCAGCACCAGCATACAGTTCCACGCCGGTATCAGTTACCGCCACCTGCTTGTGCTATCGGGTGGCAGGGGACAGGACGCACAGTGCACCCCGCCCCATGACCAGGTGGGCGGCAAGGTGGCGGACTTCCTGCCACAAGGCCAGGATGCAGAACTGCTCAAACGGCTCATAATGGACTCAAAACCACTGCTGGAGGCTCATGAGATAAACCGGCGCAGGATGGCAGATGGTAAGAATATGGGCAATATGATATGGCCGTGGGCCCAGGGAAGGGCGCCGTCGATGCCACATTTCAAGGAAATGTACGGCATTGGTGGGGCAATGATTTCAGCCGTGGACCTCCTGAAAGGACTGGGAGTGTGTGCCGGGCTGAAAGTGATTGATGTACCAGGCGCAACGGGTTACCTTGACACTAACTATAAAGGAAAAGCAGAGGCTGCACTGCATTCACTTGAATCCGATGATTTCGTGTATGTGCACGTTGAAGCTGCTGACGAGGCCTCGCATATTGGCGACCTGGATGCAAAGATGCAGGCCATCGAGGACTTTGACAGCAAAATAGTGGGGCATGTCCTGGATGGAATGGCTGCATTTGATGACTATAAAATATTACTGATGCCTGACCACAGTACACCCATACCGGTTAAGACCCATACCCATGACCCTGTGCCTTTTGTGGTGCTGTCCAGCAGTGGTGGAGCTGATAGTGTTACCGAATATAATGAGTTCTCTGTTGAATCAGGTTCTTTGGGAATAGTGGAAGGGCACAGGATAATGAATTATCTGGTAAATAATCGATTTTAAATTTTATGCAATTACTTCTTTGAAACTCAATTCTCCTGCTGCCAATGGGTGTACAAGCAGGGTTGAATTGTGAAATTTTGTCACAATATTATCTATTTTTTCAGATATTTCGTGAGTATAATAAGCTTCGCCACATTCTTGACAGATGTAAGCAGAAACATCTTTTATGGCAAGTACTTCATTCTCAACTCTAACAACGAATTCGGTCTTCCCTTTGACCAGCTTGCCTTTACAAAAACTGCATCTATCTGGCATCATAATATCATTATACATTAATGATGTGAAAAATACTAAATGTTCTCCTTCATGTGTCCTAACGCCTTGCCCCAGTAATCCTTAGCAGCCTCCCTTATTCCTGCTACCTCCTCCGATGTCAGCTGGCGTACCACTTTGCCCGGACTCCCCATTATCAGACTGCCCGGCGGGAACGTCTTGCCTTCAGTGATAAGTGTCCCTGCACCTACCAGGCACCCGTCCCCCAGTACAGCATTGTTCATAACAATGGAACCCATGCCTACCATGCAGCCGTTACCTATGGTACAGCCGTGGAGTATCGCACCATGACCCACCACGCAATATTCGCCAATATCAGCAGTATTATCCGAACCCGCATGCACAGTGCAATTATCCTGGATATTGCTCCATGCACCAATCCGTATAGCACAGGGGTCGCCTTTTACAACGGCGTTCGACCAGATACTCACATGGTCGCCTAATTCAACGTCCCCTATCACTGCACCCAGTGGGTCGATATAAATGGGGTCACCCATTTTCGGGAACATCCCCTGAAAACTCCGTATCCTGTCTTCCATTTCAGATCACTTCCACCTTTATCATATTAGTGGAACCACCGGCAGGTACACTTGCAGTCACAACCAGCTTATCACCCTTTTTGAAACCGCACTCTACTGCTGTTTTCACTGTCCTTTCCATCATTACATTAATATCAGTGGAATAATCCACATTAATAGGCGTGACACCCCATACCAGTGAAAGACCCCTTAGAGTGACAGGATTGGAACTCAAAGCATAAATGGGGATCAACGGTCTATACCTGGCCACCACCCTGGCAGTTTTACCCTGGCCTGTAGGTGTAATGATAGCAGCAGCATTGACCTGCCTTGCAATATGGATGGCTGAACGGCCAATAGCTTCTGTGATTGATTCACCTTCTGTTAAACTACGAATAGACATAGCATCCCGGAAATCCACGGATGTTTCGATCTTTGCTGCAATTCTTGACATCATCCGAACCGCTCCGACAGGGAACTGACCCATGGCAGTCTCTTCTGAAAGCATCACCGCATCAGTACCATCCAGTACAGCATTTGCAACATCTGCAGTCTCTGCCCTGGTTGGTCTGGGATTTTCAACCATACTCCTGAGCATCTGGGTGGCAGTAATCACCGGCTTACCTGCCTGGTTACTTTTTCGTACAAGCATTTTCTGGACCGCAGGCACATCCTCCATAGGAATCTCCACACCTAAATCGCCCCTTGCCACCATGATTCCGTCAGCCAAATTTAATATCCCGTCAATATTTGCAACAGCTTCGTGCTTCTCGATCTTGGCGATTACCGGGATACTGGCTCCCCTATCACTGATGATCTGTTTAACTTCCTGGATATCTCCTGCTTTCCTGACAAAGGACAGGGCAATAAGGTCCACCTCTTCCTTGATTCCCAGTTCCAGGTCTTTTCTATCCTTGGCTGTCAGTGATGGTATCTCTACCGTGCCGGTAGGCAGGTTGATACCTTTATGGGATGATAACTGTCCACCGATTTCCACCTTGCACCTGATATCACTTACATCTGATTCAATGACCTTGAGCTGGATGAGGCCATCTGATAACATGATGGTATCACCTTTTTTTACTTCCCCGGGCAGGTCTTTGTAACTGACTGAGGCTATATTTTCATTCCCGGGCACATCCCTGCTTGTTAGTGTGAACTCGTTTTTACTCTTCAGGGTAACGGCACCATCAGGAAACTCACCCACCCTTATTTTCGGCCCGCTAAGGTCCTGCAGGATGGCTATGTGCCTGTCCAGACCGGATGATATCTCCCTTATCTTCCGGATGCTTTCCGTGTGTTCCTGATGGGTACCATGGGAAAAATTCAACCTGGCAACATCCATACCTGCTTCTATCAGGCGCTTGATTTTGGATTCGCTACTGCTGGCAGGTCCAATGGTACACACGATCTTCGTACGTCTGATAATCTCCCCCTCCACTATGATCTTAATAACGAATCCACTGCCATCTCGATGCTCTGGCTTGAATTATGGGGTGGCTTCCAACCCAGGGCCTTTATCTTCTCAATAGCCAGCAGCATGGAAGGGACATCTCCCTTCCAGCCCCCGCCACCGTGGGCGCCTCCAGTGAACCGGTATTCCACATCACTGTATCCCATCTTCCTGGTCACGATATCGGCTATACCCACCACATCAATGGTATCTTCTGAACCGATGTTAAATATATTGACCAGTTCATTTGAGTGTTCTACTCCGTACACCATGGCATCCACGCAGTCCACCACGTCTAGGTAGGATTTTTTCTGTTTACCCGAACCCAATATCTCAAGGGCAAACGGGTCCACCCTCAGTTTATTGATAAAATCCACCAGCACGCCATGACTGCCCCTATCTCCCACGATATTAGCGAACCGGTAGAGCCATGCCTTCATATCAAATGTATGGCAGTACGAAGATATCAATGCTTCACAGGCAAGTTTCGATGCCCCGTACAGGGAAATGGGAACCAGGGGGCCGTAATCTTCCGGGGTTGGCAGTACACTTGCCATGCCATACACGGTTGAGGTCGATGTAAATACAATCTCACTGGCATCCGCAGTTCTCATTGCTTCAATCAGGTTATAGGTGGTCAGCACGTTCTGTTCCAGATGCACTTTTGTATCCTCAGCCCCCAGTCTCACATCAGGGTTGGCTGCCAGATGGAACACCATATCAATACCGTCCAGTGCCTGGGATATGGCATCCGGGTCTATCAGGTCGCCTTCAATAAACGTGAAATCCGGGTTGTCTATATGGCGCTCAAGGTATGCCATTATGCCCGAGGACAGGTTATCGAACACAGTGACCCTGTTGTGTTGCACCAACCTGTCAACCACATGGCTGCCTATGAATCCTGCGCCGCCTGTAACTAAAATGTGCCTATCTTTTAGTATCATGATATCCTTCTTTGTTACGTACGAATAATCTATAACTTTATTGCATTGTTAATGAAATGCTTTAATTTAGCATCAATTCAATTGGATAAAATGTAACAACTGCATGTAAATTGTGGATATTAGGTATTAAGAATTAAGTATCCAATTCAAATCTAAGGGTAATTTGAAAATTATTAGACCGGATTAACAGGATCGACAGGATATACCGCAACGTCAATATCCTGTAAATCCTGTTAATCCGGTCAAAATACCATGCTTTTTGAAGTGGATACAGAAGTAAGTATTTGCAAATTTCGGGTGATCAGCATTCCCACAATTGAAGTGAACGGCACAACACTGTATTTTGAAAACAGGGGTGAAGGGGTGCCTATGTATGTACTGCACGGGGGGCCGGGTCTTGACCACAGGTATTTCGGGCGCTCACTGGCCGGGCTTGAGAATATCCGGGAACTGTATTATATTGACCTGAGGGGACATGGGAAATCCTCAAAGGCCGAAAAAAAGACTTACACTTTAGAGACCTTTGCCGATGATATCGATGCTATGCGCAGGGAACTGGGGCATGAAAAAATAGACATCATGGGTCATTCCATGGGAGGTTTTGTAGGGCTGCTTTATTCATTGAACTACCCTGCACATCTCGATAGATTAATTCTTGTGGGTACACCTGCTAAACATACAAAAATAAAAGGATATTATCAACTAAAAGCCACCCTGATATCTATAAACCTGAAATATTATATACAATACAAAAAAGAAAAAACCATTGACAGAGAATCCTTTGCCAGGGAGATCCTGCTTAAAAGCTGGCCATTATATGTGCCTGAAAAATTGCTGCCTGAATATTCGGATTATATTAAATCCCTGCGGGGTCTGGAGATTTTCTTTGATATGCAGCAGTAATTATAGTGGTTCGATGTGAGCGAATAGATATTCAACATTATCCATCCTGCATTGATAATATTTGGAGAGAACGACCCGTTCAAGGAGGGGGGCCAGCTCTTAAAGGGTATCAAAGACTCGAGGTTTTCGGTGATACCGGAAACTAAACACATGCCATTCCTGGAAGATGAAACATACTTCAATATTGTTGTCAGGGAATTCCTGACCGGGAAGATATTGTAATTTTTTTGGAATATTTATTTTTTTAGTTTTTCCAGAAACTAAGTTTTTTGCTTCTGATTTTTGATAATCATAAACCCATGTTACAGCTGATCCATCTAATTTTGTCAAAGGCTTTGCTCGTAAATCGACCATCATTTGTGCAATTTGGTTAGCGCCTTCGATTCCCTTTTTAACAATTGAAATTAAATGTTCTTTGTAATAGCCATGTTTCACATATAATTGCAATAATTCTTTATAAAATGAACTTCCGTTAGTTTTAGCATCAGCTGCAATTTCACAAGCTAATAAAGTAGCTGTTACCGCATCTTTATCTCTGTTGAAATCACCAACCATATACCCAAAACTCTCTTCTCCACCACCAATAAATTCTTGTGTTCCTTCGGCTTCACGAATCATCTTGGCAATCCATTTAAAACCCGTTAAACCAACTTTTGTTTCTACGCCATAACTCGCCGCTATAACT
This sequence comes from Candidatus Methanocomedens sp., assembly GCA_013374385.1. Classification (GTDB taxonomy): domain Archaea; phylum Halobacteriota; class Methanosarcinia; order Methanosarcinales; family Methanocomedenaceae; genus Methanocomedens_B. The sequence goes on from QBUR01000153.1 coordinate 7,419, forward strand.
TTGACCAAATCTGTGGAAACTATTGTAGAACCAACGAATTGTTTCCCATTTAAACGACCTTCTTCTTGCCATTTTTTTAGTAAAAAATCATCCATCATACACATCGTTTGATTGCCGTTAAGCAATTGCATATTGCCTTCTATATTTCTAACGGCTATTCCAATTCTATCGGAATCAGGATCAGTACCAATTACAATATTAGCTCCAATTTTTTCAGCCAAATCAGTTGCCATTTTTAAAGCTGCAGGTTCCTCTGGATTCGGTGATGCTACCGTAGGGAAATCTCCATCCGGGATTCTTTGTTCTTCTACAATATGTACATCTGAGTATCCGGCTCGTTTCAAAGCTTCAGGAATCAATTTTATTGAAGTTCCATGTAATGACGTAAAAACAATTTTCAATTTTTCTCGCCCTTGAGTACTAGCAAAAGTTCCATTGCTTAGCGAAGCATTCCAAAAAGCTTCGTCTAGCTCATCTCCCACATAAGTGAGGAGTGAATCATTTTCTTTAAAGTTTATTTCTGAAAATTTTAGCTTTTTTACTTCATCAATTATTGCTACATCTTCAGGTGGTACTATTTGTCCGCCATCATTCCAATAAACTTTGTAGCCGTTGTATTCTGGTGGATTGTGTGAAGCTGTAAGTACAATTCCAGCATCACATTGTAAGTGTCTAACTGCAAAAGAAAGCTCTGGAGTTGGGCGCATATCATCAAATAAAAACACTTTAACCCCATTGGCTGTAAATACATCGGCAACTAACTTAGCAAAAGTATCTGAATTGTGACGACAATCGTAAGCTATTGCCACTTGTAATTGTTTATTTGGAAAACATTGTTTCATGTAATGAACAAGTCCTTGTGTAGCTTTTCCATAGGTATATTTATTCATTCTATTCAAACCGGCTCCCATAATACCACGCATGCCACCAGTTCCAAATTCTAAATCTTTATAAAAACGATCTGTTAATTGGTCAATATCATTGTTATCAATTAAATTTTGAATTTCTTTTTGTGTTGCTGTATCAAACGGAGCTGTCGTCCAGCGTTGTGCTTTTTCTAAAATATTCATTTTGGATATCTATTTAATATGTTTTG
>QBUR01000152.1 GCA_013374385.1 Candidatus Methanocomedens sp.
CAGACCTAGTCCTGAAATATATATTTTACCTGTCTGTATCAGCCATAGCATTTGTTCCAGTAATATATCCAAACATTTATGAACCTCGATAACTACAATAATCAATGGTGAACAATATGGTCAAATTATCCCCTGAAGTTAAAGAAGTAATCCAAAAACAGAAGCCTCTACCTATTGCTACAGCAGATAGTAACGGCAAACCAAATGTGATTTTTGTTGGAATGTGGAAATTCATTGATGATGAGACGATAATGATAGTAGACAATTTCTTCAAAAAAACCGCAGATAACCTTAAAGCCAATCCGAAACTGTCACTTGTAGCTTATGATGCTGAATCCAAACTATCATATCAGGTCAAAGGTTCAGTTGATTATCTTGAAAAAGGCGACCGTTATGATGAAGCAAAGAATTTGGCTGAATCTAAAAAACTACCCGGAAAGGCTGTAGTGATATTCCATGTGGAAGAAGTCTATGACGCCATATACGGACCAAGTGCCGGTGAAAAAATAGCATAGTTTGCTAGAATTATCGATTAAAATATTTAGGTGATCATTTGACAGAATCAGCAATTAAAAAAAAGGATAAAAAGAACGTATATATTGGTGACGAATTTACTGAAGAAGAGCATTTAGAAGGAACTCAGGAAGTCAACGAGCTTGAAGGTTTGTATGACCTGATGATACCACCTGGTGTGCCCGAATCACTAATTGTGGAAATGGTGGAAGAATTTGATCTGGAACCAGTAACCAGACTGGCCAATGTCGAAATAATAGAAGTTGACGAACGCGAAATACTGGTCCTGCGTGGCGACTTGGAAACAGTAAATGAAGCCCATGATTACATGGTCAAGCGGATGCGAGAGATCAGTGATGGGGGATTCAAAAGTCCGTGGGTAGATGCTTAAACTTATCTGCCATCATTCAATCTTTCCCTGTACAGGGCCGCACCTAGGGCATTGACCAACTGGGGTGTGCCCGGTACTTCTATTTTTGAATCCAGCACGTTGCTTACTGCATCAACAATACCCGTATTTTGCACTGTACCACCGATAAGCATCACTGTATCGGCAGGCGGAACCATCTGTGCGATCCGCAGGGCAAAGGCCTGATGCAATCCATATATCACTTCTTCCATACTGAACCCACCAACCAGCTGGGATATCATCTCAGAAATGGCGAACACACCACAGGTATTGTTTATCTGAGCTCCTTTTGTTGCCTTGCTATGCAGCTCACCCAGTGACCCGACAGGTATGTCAAAATAGTGTGCTGCCAGTTCCAAAAAGGCACCGGTACCCGCACTGCACTTGTCATTTATGACAAAAGTATTGTTGCTCAGGTCGATAACTTTGGTGTCCTGCCCGCCGATGTCAACAATAACCTGGGCATCCGGGTCATGGTACTTGGCACCCAGTGATGCTGTTGTAATCTCGGTTATTGCAGCAAAATGTGGCACTTTTTTCCTGAAATAACCAGTGGATACGATGTTTATGTCATCCAGTCCGTCATCTATAAGTTCTATCCAGCGGTGGCTAGGCACTACTTTTGAAAATACTATTTCTCCCTCTTCCATATGCAATACCTTAGCAGTGGTACTGCCCACATCAAGCCCGATATTCACGGCATCACTTCCATCATCTCAGCAAAAGCCTCCAGCCTGAGCTTGAGCTGTTCCGGCGACGGCCTGGGCAGGTCACCCTGCACGGTGAGTATAGGATAGTCAAGATGCTCCCTGAAAATCTCATCTTCCAGGGTGTGGTGGCAAGCAAACTGGGTATAGTGTATTACCCCATCCACCCTGCGCCGCTGCAGTTCGTTCTTTATGAGCTCTACCCTGTTCTTAATAGGGCCTGCGAAGGAATAATCCCTGTAACTGCGGGCCAGGGAGTCCAGGTCAGACCCGCCGAGGCGCAAGAATTCGTACGGCAGTTCATCGTACACTACGTGCAGTCCGAAACTCTCAGCTGTCTCATGGAAATCAGGATATATTGGTGGTACGCCAATGAGTGCAACCCGGCTGGAATATTCCACATCAGTTTCGGGTACACTGTTCAGCATCTTTTCAAATACATCCGGGTCTCCTGCCATGTCACTGAACGATATCAGGGCAGAGAACACATCGCTGGCCCGGGCACGGTCATTCACTCTTAGTTCGTCCAGTGCCCTGCCCTTCAACTTCAGGTCGCTTATGAGGGAAAACATCCTCTCGTCTTTTATGCCACCAAGAAACCGGGTCAATTTCTCAAGTTGTGACCTCAGGTAATCTGTATCCCTGTCAAAGGGATAGAAAAAATAATGTGTGGCCATGCCGCTTAATTCTACTTTTTGCCCGTCCACCAGCGCATTATGGCAGTCGCCTCCGGCAACCACAACCAGCGAATCAATATCCAGCCCACCGTTCAGTATCATATCCCTCCAGATGGCGGTCCAGGCGCACAGTTTACTGCCAGGGCTTAAAGATGATTCCGGCACCACGTTGTTCACATCCATGGGCCGCTTACCGCATGCATAAATGAGTTCAGGGGGAACCAGGGCTGTTATCCCTACCGTTTCTTTCATTGGCTGACAATGGGTTTAGGATATAATATTTCTTACCCTTAACAAGACATTAAATTTTGCATAAAGATTTAATCTTATTAGTCCAATGGGGAACAGACATGAAACTATCGGATTTTGACTATCATTTGCCCAAGGACATGATAGCCCAGAAACCTGCAGACCCCAGAGATTCATCAAAGTTGATGGTACTGGATGAAGACGAACGGTATCATCACACTTTCCGTGACCTGCCCAGGTTCCTGCGCCCGGGTGACCTGCTGGTATTGAACGATAGCAGGGTGATACCTGCCAGGTTGTACGGTACCAAAGAGACGGGAGGCCGGGTTGAAGTGCTGCTGGTTAAGCGGCTGGATGATAAGTATTATGAATGCCTGGTCAGGGGTAAGGTAAAGGCGGGGGCAAAACTTAATTTCAATACCATATCAGGTACAGTGAAGGAGCGGGTTGATACGCAAACCGGATACAGGTACAATATCAGTTTCCAATGTGACGGTGACATGAACTCCTGCCTCTGCAAGGAGGGAGTTATGCCAGTGCCGCCATATATCAAAGAACACCTGGAGGATGGTGAGCGCTACCAGACCATATATTCCAGGGATGAAGGCTCCATTGCGGCTCCAACTGCCGGACTGCATTTTACGTCGCAGTTGCTTGACACGATAAAACAGATGGGCGTGAGGAAAGCATTTGTCACTCTCCATGTGGGTGTGGGCACGTTCATGCCGGTCCGCGCCGAAGATGTGGAAGAGCATTCCATGGAGAGTGAATACTTTACTATTGACGAGGATACGGTTCGGGCCATTAATGATACCATCGAAGATGGGGGGAGAATAATCGTGGTCGGTACAACAACGGTCAGGGCGCTGGAAAGTGCACGGTGGCTGGATGGTAAGATAGCACCATCCCGGGGCTGGAGTGAAATATTCATACACCCGCCATACCAGTTCAAGACACCTTTGAGTGGTCTTATCACCAATTTCCATCTTCCCAAATCCACACTAATAATGCTTATCAGTGCCTATGCAGGCAGGGATGCGGTGCTGGCAGCATATAGCGAGGCCATTGATAAGGGTTACAGGTTCTACAGTTTTGGAGATGCAATGTTCATACTGGACAACAAGAGGATAGAGTGGACAGAGAAGACAGAGGACATAGTAGGGGCAGGACATGTTTGAAATAGTTCACCAGGAAATTTCATCAAATGCCAGGGTGGGAAAACTGACCACACACCATCAGGTTGTCGATACACCCGCCTTTATGCCAGTGGCGACCAAGGCCACAATCAAGACGCTAACGCCCCAGGAAATACGGGAAATGGGGACCCAGGCTATCATCAGTAACGCGTTCCATCTTTTCCTGAGCCCGGGCCATGAATTGATACATGAAGCAGGTGGGCTGCATAAGTTCATGGACTGGGACGGAGCTATTTTTACGGACAGCGGCGGATTCCAGATATTGCGAAAGGAGTTCAAGTTTAGATTGAACAACCAGGGTATAAGTTACCTGGATTCCAGGGATGGTAAGCGGCATATGTACACGCCTGAGATGTGCATGGTGATACAGGGTGCCCTGGGTTCTGACGTTGCAATGGTGCTGGATGATTGTCCGCCATGGGGCAGCACCCGTGATGAGGTCAGGGATTCAGTGTGCCGGACACTGAACTGGGGCCAGCGCAGTCTTGATGCCCGTTGTAACGAGAACCAGCTGGTCTTTGCCATTTTGCAGGGCGGGACATATCCTGATATGAGGGAGATCTGCGCCAGTAAGCTGGTAGATATGGGTTTTGACGGCTATGGCATTGGGGGGTTGAGTATTGGCGAACCAAAAGAGATCATGCATGAGACTATAAGGTTGAATCTGACCCAGATACCGCCTGATAAGCCCAGATACCTGATGGGTGTGGGCTCGCCCGTGGAATTGCTGGAATCTATTTCTCTGGGTGTGGACATCTTTGACAGTGCGTTCCCCACCCGCAACGCCCGACACCAGACTGTGATGACTAGACATGGGCAGATAGACCTTGGTCGCTCATCCCAGGTCAGGGATTTCAGGCCCATTGATGAGGAATGCGGCTGCTATACCTGCAGGCATTTTTCAAGGGCATACATTTACCACCTATTCAAGGAATCGGAACTGCTGGCCATGCGACTGGCATCCATACATAATGTTCATTTCCTTCAGGACATTATGAAACAGGCAAGGGTGGCTATTATTGAAGATAGTTTCATTGAATTTAAAGATTGGTTTAAACAACAATATTTGAGTAAGTGATATCGGGCACTGTTCCAAAAATCAGTTATTTTGTTGACACTGACTTTAGGTAAAATCAGTGTTAATCATTGTTAATCTGTGTCTGTAAATATAAAAAGACATGGATTTCATTGATTTACACAGATTTGTAGTCGCATCTGCATCTGATATATTCGCTGTATAACTGGATTTACTATACTCCCATTGGATATCGGTATTAATTTATGTGCTCAGCCACTTTCCCGGCAAGTTCCTGGAACTCTTCCGGTGATGGAGTAATCCCTTCAAAATTATATTCGATACCGTCCCCGGTATTTCGCGGTATTACATGGCAGTGGAAGTGGTGTATGACCTGCCCTGCCACTTCACCGTGATTGACCACCAGGTTGAATCCTTCAGGGTTAATGACCGCCTGTAAACCACTGACCACTTTGCGCACGGTCCTGAACAATGACGCTATGTCCTTGTCGTCCATGTCTGTTATGTTAGCAGCATGTTTTTTCGGGATTACCAAAGTATGCCCTTGAGTGTTAGGGTTTATATCCAGGAATGCCAGGGTATCGTCGTCCTGGTATACGGTATAGCTTGGAATTCCACCATTGACTATTTTACAAAATATACAATCATCCATCTCACATCACCATATTTGTTCAGTTTTGGGGCATGTACATATGCTTGAATTGCATGTTCCTCATTATATCTTTCATTGTTATGATGCCATTTATTTTGTTATCCTGTATGACCAGGAGCCTGCCAATATTATTCTTTGCTATGGTCTGTAGTGCCTGGTATGCTTCATTTTCAGGACTCACTGAAATGATGTCTTTGGTCATGATATCCTTTATCTGAACAGTATCTTGTTCCTGTTGGGGAACTTTTTGTACATCTTCAAAGGTCACAATCCCCAAAGGCGGTTTGTCCAGACCTTCCTGCACCGGGTATCCCATGTGTTTGAACCTGAACATCGCTTCTACAAGCTGGGATATGGTCCAGTCGGGAGGGACATATATCAAATCCTGCATCGGGGTCATGACATCTTTTACTTTGATACCTTCAAGACTGATGGCAAAGTATGTTTCCCTTTCTTCGCCCTTTGCTCCGTAGTAAATAAAAAACGCTATCAAGATGAGTATTATGTTTATAGGCTTCATGAACAGGCCGAATATTCCCATCAGGAATGCAAATGTTTTGCCTATTGAGACTGCTATTCTAGTAGCATCCATGTATGGCAGCCACATTGCCAGAAGTGCCCTGAGCACACGGCCGCCGTCCATTGGGAACGCTGGCAGCAGGTTGAATATGCCCAGAAACAGATTATAAACTGAGATAATCCCGGCAGTTATCAGCACTGCGTTTTTGGCGGTCATTCCAACCTCAGCCACTTCAACGGGACCAAAATATACATAAAATGCATAGGTCAATATGCCGATAGCCAGGCTCAGTGCCGGACCGGCTGCGGCCATTTTTAGTTCAACCTTGGGGTTTCGGGGTATTTCTTCCATCTGGGCCACCCCCCCGAACACAAAGAGGGTAATGCTCTGGATGTTCATGCCGTTTCTCTTGGCAACGAATGAATGGCTCAATTCATGCAACAGGATGGTTGAGAAGAACAGGATAGATGCAATGGTGCTGAATATTATTTTTTCTATCAATGATATGTTCATGCCGTCGAATCCCAGTACCATTGTGCCTATTTGGAATTCAATTACTGCAAAGTAGTAAATGAAAAATATGAGTATGAAAAGGAAGGTGACATGCAATTGTATGGGAATCCCAATGACTTTTCCTATTTGTAATGACCATTTCATTTTACTGCACCTGCTTTTTATATTAAAGTAATCATATCGTGACTATATTTAATACTTTATGTTAGGAGATCTGTATAGATTATGTCGTGTTGATGATATATAACATAATTCAGTTTATCATAAGTTCAATTATCATAATTTGAATTATGTTAATGACAACATTTAAGTAATCCCAGACAAATTGATAACTATGAAATACTCTTTTGTTGATCGGCACAAAGAGTTAACATTTCTTGAAGAGAAATATTCCTCCAGATCAGCCGAACTTATTATCATATACGGAAGGCGCAGGGTAGGCAAAACAGAACTTATAAAACAGTCCATTGTCCGCAATGATGGAAAATCTCTTTATTTCCTTGGTGAACTCCTGAAAGAAGGTCAGCTTGCATCCCTATATTCCAGGATTGCAGGGCTTACGCTGGATGATGATTTTCTGAAAAATAATCCGCTAAATTCGTGGCATGCCCTGTTCGACTATCTTACAAAGCTCATAGAAAAGGAGAATATGATACTGGTTTTCGATGAACTCCCATACATATATAAGAGCAACCCGGGTTTTGTATCTATATTACAGTTTTACTGGGACGAGAAGTGGAAAGATATGGGCCTGAAGCTTATTCTGTGCGGCTCCAGTATTTCCATGATGCAGAGAATTGCACTTTCCTACGAAAGCCCAATCTATGGACGGCGTACCGGCCAGATACATCTTAAGCCGCTTGGATTTTTGGATTTCAGGCCCCTGTTCAAAGACTGGAAGGAAGAGGATATCGTGGGAGCGTATAGCCTGCTTGGTGGTATCCCCCGTTATGCAGAAGAGTTTGACCCTGACCTGGGCCTTTCAGAAAATATCATTAGAGCACTGCTGGATAAAGATGCTTTTCTTTACAAAGAGGCGAAATTTTTACTGATGGAGGAACTTAAGGATTTTTCGAATTATTTTTCGATAATCAAAGCTGTGGCTTTTGGAAAGACCTCTTTTACCGAAATATCACATTTTTCAGGTGTTTCTACAAGCAAATTGTATGCTTATATTTCAAGACTTGTTGAGCTGAATATATTGAGACGTGATATACCTGTTACATTGTCGAAGGAAAAGTCTACCCGAAGTGGCAATTATGTGCTTTCGGATTACTTTTTCAGGTTCTGGTTCAGGTATATTTATCCAAACTCTTCCCTTATTGAGATAGGAAAAGTGGACATAGTTCATGAAATAATAAAAGAGGACTTCTCCAGATTTATAGGACCCATTTTTGAGGATATCTCAAGTGAACTACTCCGGAAGATTTCTATGGAGGGAAACCTGCCGCTTCTCACGAAATGGGGGAAATGGTGGCGCAAGGGTGAAGAAATCGATATAGTTGCACTGAATGAAGATACAGGGGATATCTTATTTTGTGAATGCAAATGGCAGAACAGGAAAACAAATCGGGGCACTATTGTAGAATTGATAAGAAAGTCGGGGCTTGTTGAATGGATGAATAAGAACCGGATGAACCATTATGCTGTTGTATCCAAAAGAGGGTTTACTGAGAATGCTAAAAAGTTTGCACTGGAAAACAGGGTGCATATTTTTACATTGCAGGAATTGGTGGATAAGGTTGGGGGGTAGTTCTAATGAGAATCTAATGTATTGGGGATTTTTTCCTTTTGCAGGGGTGAACAAGCCAGGCCAGTGGTGATTAGATTCTGAATATATTCTCGCAGGAGTTCAAAGGTTCGAATACCCTACCCTTCACTTACCAGACGGCGGCGGTGATGGGTTGTTAGATTCAGTTGTTGGCGGTGGATTGAAGCTATGGTATGTTAAAATATATTAT
>QBUR01000151.1 GCA_013374385.1 Candidatus Methanocomedens sp.
AAGTCGGTGTCAACAAAATAACTGATTTTTGGAACAGTGCCATATAATACATAACAGACAACATCAGTAACATTTGTGGACCCTATGTACGACGACATTGAAAACATTTCTCGAAAATTTCACAGATACAGGCAGTACTATAAACTGGCAGATTTCATCCTGTTCTTCCTGCTATTGTATATTATCTCGTACTACCTGAACGTAATAACATTATTCTCAGGATACATGGAATACTATGTATTAGATACTGTATCACTTGACCGTATTATCGTGTTAGGGATATCAGTCCTGGCATCATCTGTGCTGGTTTTAATACTGTACCTTACAAAGAGCAGTATTGATACCATAGAGATGGTCGAGTCCAGGTATGAATGGTTGAGGGAAAGGCTCCAGACTGCATGGGATTGCAGGGATGAAGATAATGTAGTGGCCACCGATCTTGTTGCACAGGTTACGACCAGGCTCAGGGAGGTGGACGTGGGTTCTTTCCTGGACCGCAGGTATCTGGCCGGAAGACTGTTGGTATCTGTTGTACTGGTAGCAGCCCTGATAGGACTCACTGCCTCTGATATCCAATCAGATTTCACTCCAGAGGGTATAACCCGTATAATAGAAGAACTCAGTACAGAGATACCTGAAACCCTGACAGACCCTGAAAAGTCACAGGATGGAGGGCTAGACGATGAGATTTTCGGAGAAACATCAGTGGCCAGCATCGAAGGTGAAAATGTGGAACTTGTCATAATCCCTGGACTGGGTACGGCCGTGACCATACGGCATGCAGGTGAGGATGAAGAACTCCAGTTCGTGCCGTCCCAGACATACCCTGTGGATGTGGTAGCGTCTACTGCAGCCGATGAAAGTTACAGGGCCATCCAGCAGATGTCAGCGCAAGATAGGGACCTGATTATGGAATATGCTGTACTTCACAGCAAACTTTTAAGTAATTACGGCAGTTGAAAAACAAATACGACAAAGTGAGGTATTAAATGATTAAAGACAGCCAAAACCTTTCAGATGCATACCGGCACTCTGGCGAGACATTCAAATCCATCTTTGATGAGATAGGAAAAATCGTGGTTGGACAGAAGGAAACAATAACTCATATATTGATAGCTATCCTGTGCGACAGCCATGCCCTTATCGAGAGCAATCCCGGACTGGGCAAGACACTCACCGTAAATACCCTCTCCCAGATACTTGGACTCAAGTTCAATAGGATACAATGCACACCTGACCTGATGCCATCTGACATTATCGGTACATATGTGATAGAAGAAACAGGCAGGGGAAAAGAGTTCAGGTTCGAACCAGGGCCAGTGTTTGCGAATATTGTACTGGCAGATGAGATTAACAGGGCGTCTCCGAAAACCCAGAGCGCATTGCTGGAAGCCATGCAGGAAAAGCAGGTCACTGTTGGTAACAATACCTATGCACTCGATCGGCCGTTCATGGTACTTGCCACCCAAAACCCTATAGAGATGGAAGGAACCTTCCCCCTGCCCGAAGCCCAGCTTGACAGGTTCCTGCTAAAGATTAATCTTGACTACCCATCCTATGAAGAGGAAATGCAAATAGTGGACAGGTACACTGGCAATTTGAAACTCAGCATACATGAGGTCATGACACATGACACACTCCTGAAACTGCAGGGCCTTGTGCGTGATGTGCCTATTTCAGATGAACTGAAAAGTCGAGTTATCAAAATTGTGGAACGCACAAGGGAAGATAAAGAGTTTATTGAATACGGGGCATCCCCCAGGGCCAGCATCGGGCTTATCCTTGCAGCCAAAGCAAGGGCACTGCTTAACGGGCGCAACTTTGTCAGCGAAGAGGATATACATGAATTGGCATACCCTGTATTGCGGCACCGGATAATGCTGAATTTCGAATCCCAGCGCAAAGGGGTCACCCATGACCATGTAATTGACAATATACTCAAACACGCCAAACATCTCTCATAGATAGAGGTTAATTCTACCATCTCAACATGATCTCTACTGAATACCTCCGTGAACTTGACAGATTCACTTTTGCAGCACGTAAGAGGATATCTGGTCAATATACAGGAGCCCGCCGTTCCACAAAAGTTGGTCGAGGTACCGATGCCTATGGTTTCCGTGAATATGAGAAGGGAGACGATTTCAGGTCTATTGACTGGAAGGTGTATGCACGTACAGAAAAACTGTATATCAGGCAGTTCGAGGAATACAAAGACCTTATCACCCATATCCTGGTGGACGTTAGCGGAAGTATGGACTATCCTGATGAGGGGTTTAAAAAATTCGACTATGCAGGTATGCTGGCTGTAGGTTTCGCTTACCTGGTCATGCGGGAGAATGAAAAGTTCGCGATATCTACATTCGGTGACAGTATCGATATATCCAAACCAGACCGGGGAAAGGGCAACTTAATGCATAATATAGACCTGCTGAATGCCACTGTGCCGCACGGCACTACGAATTTTGGCAGGGCAATGGAGCAGTACAGCAAGACGATGCACTCAAAGTCAAGAGTGATAATCATTTCAGACCTTCTTATGCCACTTGATGAGGTCAGGCAGGCCTTATACCGTCTGGGCCACCATGACCTCATTGTCATACAGGTGCTTGACCCTGCAGAGTTAGTGCTGCCTGAATTGGGTGCTGCGAAACTGCAGGATATAGAGACCTCTGACAAAATGTTCACTGACATCAATTCAAGATATGTATCTGATTACCGACTTGAAGTTGACTCGCACATAGAATCCATTAAGACCGAGTGCAACCGGATGAATGCCGATTTCTTTTCATTCAGGACCGATTTGCCTATTTTTGAGGCAATATACAGGACCATTCACGGGAGATGAAGTGATTGGCCATACCTGACATTCTACTATCCAATCAAAACCTGGGACTGCTGGCCCTGGTAAGTATCATTCCGCTGATAATATTGTACCTGCTGCGCCCCAGGACAATGGACATGAATGTCCCGTCACTGCTATTTTTCCTGAAGCGTCAGCAGCAGCGCAACAAACTGTCATTGCTGTTGCAGAAGATCATCCGTGACCCCATGTTCCTTATCCAGTTACTGATACTGGTACTGCTCAGCACTGCCATTGCAGCCCCTTATATCATGGAAGAGAGGGTATCGGGCCAGCATACGGTAATAGTTATCGACAATTCGGCCAGCATGCAGGCAGGGGGCAGGCTGGATACTGCAAAAGAACTGGCAGCAGGGCGGCTGTCAACTGTTAATAGCGTGGTATGGGCACAGAATGTGCCGGTAATGGCACTGAAAGAAGCCGACCGTACCAGTGCTGCCAAGATTATAGACCTGACACCCCAGCGGGCAGTAACCTCAGACCTGGCCGCTGCTATCACCTATGCCCAACGGCTGGCCGGACCGGGAGGAACAGTCATCGTATTCTCTGATTTTGCCAGCTGGAGCGGGGATGACCCGCTGGTGGCAAAGGGACTGGCAGAACAGGATGGTGTGCGTGTGGAGTTCGTACAAGTGGGTGAAGCCAGTGGTAACATAGGGATTATCAACGGTTGGCTGGATGTGAAGGATGGGGCATACAACCTAAACCTGGCTGTCAAGAACTTCAATGATCGTAAGGCCACGGTGTCACTGGATATCAGGACAGGGAATGAAAAAAGAGGTGGTACCCTCAGTATCCCGGCGCACAGCACCCGTGCATATATTGTACCTGACCTGCGAACGGGAGTTACTGAAGTATCCATTTCTAACGGCGGTGCGCTCAGCCTGGATGATACTGCCTATGTATATATTCCGTCCGCCGCAGGCGGACGTGTACTGCTGGTGGACAAAAGGAATGAGCCCCCGACCGTAACCGCACTTGGCCTTTTGCCTGTGTCAGTCCAACACACCACCACCTTGCCCGGCAATCTTTCAGAGTATAATGTGGTGATACTGGGAAGTGTGGACAATAATTCCCTTGGTCAAAATGCTGCCGCGGTCCTTGGTGGTTTTGTTAAAGACGGCGGCACGCTCATTGCCACGGCATCTGTAGGACTTACCAACCTGGACAGCAGTTTGCTACCCATTGACATCACAGGAATGTCCAACGAGACGGACCTGAAAATGGTCTCTGAGAGTCCTCTCACCAGCGGCATACCATTCACTGATATTGAAGTGGTGCGGCACATCCACGGCACAGCACCGGATACTGCCACTGTGATTATGAAAGGGTCTGACGGGTCACCCATGCTCTCCTACTGGCGGCAGGGTGAGGGTACAGTGATATACCTGGGACTGAACGATATTACCGGGGATGATGCCTGGTCTGGTTTCAATACCATGCCCCAATTTCCGCTATTCTGGAAGCAAATGCTGGAATGGACAGGAGGCTCTTACGTGGACGAGTACAACATGAAGACAGGGAGTGTGTTAAGGCTGCTCACGCGGCAGACCATTACCAGTCCTGACGGCACTGTCCAGACCACTTCCAATGTGTGGGTTGACCAGACCGGCCTGTATTACATTGGGGAGCAGGTAATGGCTGCAAACCTCTATGATGCAGGAGAATCTGATGTTGACCATATAGCTATTGACGCTTCTTCCATCTCAAGCCGGTACACCGAAAGACCTGAAGTAATTCGCAGCGAAGTGAAAAAAGACCTGAGTCCATACATTATCCTGGCGGTACTGGGCCTGCTATTGCTTGAACTTATTATAATCCTGCGCAGGAGGGAACTGTTCTGATAGTTTTTGAACACCTCAATTACCTGCTGGTCATAATCCCGGTGGTAGCTGCTGGCTGGCTGCTCTTACGCAAAGGGGCCAAAAACGGGCTTATACTTAGCCGTACTCTCATCGTGGCACTGCTGATAACGGCTCTGGCAGGACCCTACTATCCCATCATCACAACAGAGCTCGATGTTACTCCTTCCATCACTGTGCTGTCAGATGAGACACGCAGTATGGATATATTCGAGAAGGGGGCAGGCCAGGAGATTTATGATATGCTGCTGCAGCAAACCCCGGCCCGGATGGAGAGCATGCGGGGACTACGCTCGGACATTGGTGACGAGATTGTTGCATCATCCATTGGTGGTGACCACATTATTGTGGTGTCGGATGGCAACAATAATTTCGGCAAGGAACTGGGTGAGAGTATTGATTTTGTTGCAGGTACAGGCACCAGTGTATATGCGGTGACCCAGCAGCCCCTGGACAATGACCTGAGTGTACAGATAAGCGGTGCCAGGACGGCGGTACTTGGTAACGAGAATTTACTGGGTATAGAGGTCAGGCAGGCCCGGGGGGAGGCAGATTATACAATTGATATTATGGTGGATGGGGAAACGGAACATAGTGAAACCATAAGTCAGAACGGTGTAATGAAGACTGTTAGTTTCTCAAATACGTTCTACTCCCTCGGTCCCCATGTGGTCACAGCCGAAATAACATCATCTGACGACCTGCGCCCGGACAACAATGTATTCAACAAGACAATATACGTTGTGCCAAAACCAAGGATTTTATTGGTGACATTAGATACCGAATCACCTCTACTCCAGATACTGAAGAGCCTGTATGAACTTGACACCGCTTCCACACCGGACGGCATCAACCTATCAGATTACAAGGCAGTGGTGCTGGACAACCTCAATGAAGGGCGCATTTCAACCGCTGCCGTAGATGACTTGAGAGAGTATGTGGCTGGAGGTGGCGGATTGATGGTAGTAGGTGGAGATAACAGTTATGATAAGGGGGATTACCTGGGCAGTGAACTTGAGAGCGTACTGCCCGTTGAGTCATATGCCAGTGCCTATGCTGGCAGCGTGAACGTTGTGCTGGTGCTGGACATCAGCGGCAGCATCGATGCTCATGGGGCACTGGACGATGAGAAGGCCATGGCCATCAACCTGCTGCAAGATATGGGCAGGGATACAAATGTGGGTGTAGTGGCTTTCGGGGGAAATGCAGTACAGGTCAGCAACGGGATGCTGCCTATGTCCAGTCATGCCAATCGCGATGCACTGGTGGATAGAGTATCAAAACTGAAAAAAGGCCTTAGTGGCAGCACGTCCATTGATGAAGGTATCACCATTGCTAACGGAATGCTGGACAATACAAGCGGACAAAAATACATTATCATATTCACTGATGGTGCCATCTTAAACAGTTTTGAAGATTGTACAAAGGAAATTTCAAAAATAGATACAACTGAAATGGAAATTATATTTGTAATGATCAAGACCAATGTCGTAAAAGCATATGATGTAAAGACCGAAAATAACAGAGGCGAGTATTTCTTAAAGGTATTGGCTGACCAAGCCAATGGGGATTTCATGCAACTAGAGACGTACCAGAGGCTTGACATGACATTCGGACGGGAATCCCCTGACCTACCCGCAGGTGGTCCTGATGCTTATGCCATTGTCCGGCTGGATGAAGAGCATTTCATCACTCGCTACCTGAACATCACGGGCAGCATATCAGGTTACAACGACGTGACCCAGAAAGTGGGTGCCAGCCGGCTGGTCACTACCAGCATGGGCAAGCCCGTGGTCACATCATGGCAGTTCGGGCTGGGCAGGGTGGCGGCACTTAGTACTGACAATGGGAACTCATGGGCTGGCTCGCTGTACTCTGGCGAGAACGCCCGGTTGCTGCCCAGTATGATCAACTGGGCTGTGGGCGACCCCAGACCTGATGATGGAATTGTGGTATTTTCCAGTGACATGTCCCTTGGTTCCCCTGGTACCATAACCATCCGTAGCGATGAAATGCCTGATATAACATTCAATGGACAGGACGTACCTGTCATCCAGACCGAAGAGCGGACATTCGAAGGAGTCATTGAACCAGAAGAAATGGGTGTGTTACCGCTCAAAGTCTCAATAGACGAGGTTACATTGGAGGATATAGCAGCTGTCAATTACCCACTGGAATACAGGGATGTAGGCAACAATCCCGATTTCCTGGAGGCAGTTAAACGAAACAGTGGTGGGGTGTATACTATGGAGCAGGTACGGTCTATGCTCTTTAACGATATCAGGGAAAACTCTGTCATAACCACCGTAGAACATGGGAGCTTGGGTTGGATTCCTTTGCTGGTGGCGCTACTTATCTTCCTTGTAGAAGTGATTATAAGAACTGCTAAAGGGATAGTCAAAATAAAGATGAAACGAAAAGGTGTGATACAGTGATATGAAGTGTCCGGAGAACATGATATAGGAAATCTTATATGTCCATATTAAACATTATATATTGTTAATTGTCCAGCTAGGACGAAAGATATCAGGATGGAATTAAATGGCAGATATAGAAACCACATTGGCAATGACTATCCCATTGACCAGTATAACAATAATGCAAATAATATTTTCACTACTTGTACTGGTTGTCGGTTTTTTTGTTGCAAAGATAATTGTAGGGGCGTTTAAAAGCGGAATGGGGAAGACAAAACTCCCGGACCTGGTCATAGAATTTCTCTCACGCTTCTTGAGTGCACTATTGTATGTTTTGATCGTACTCCTCTTTGTAGGGGCACTGGGTGTCCAGATAGGTTCTGTCATACTCGGCCTGTCAGCGGTCATAGGTTTGATACTGGGTTTCGGTCTGCAGGATTCGCTGACAAATCTGGCAGCCGGTGTGTGGATAGCTTCATTTAGACCACTTGATAAAGGCGAAGTAGTAACTGTTGATGGACATACTGGTGTAGTTTCAGCGGTGGGTATGATGGCAACAGAACTGCTGAGTTTCGACAATAAACTTATAACAATACCAAATAAAAATGTGTGGGGAAATGCAATCGTAAATGCCACCAGAATGCCAACAAGAAGGGTTGATGTTTCCGTAGGCATTAGTTATGATAGTAAACTTGATAAAGCAATTCAAATCGCCATGACCCTTATGAAAGAAAATAAACTGGTGTTGAGTGACCCTGCACCTGCTGTTGTCACCACTGAACTGGCTGATTCTTCAGTGAACCTTCGACTCAGGGCGTGGTCAAAGACAGAAAATTACTGGACAGTTTACGGTGAACTGATCAATGGCATCTTCAAAGCTTACAGGGAACAAGGTGTTGAGATACCATATCCACAAATGGATGTCCACTTGAAGCAACAATAGAGGAAGTACAAACTACTTCCTTTCCTTTTTTTTTGCTGTAAACAATGTAACACTTATTACAAATAACTAGGAGCATCGGTGTTATGTTTATTTTTTATCTTCAATGGCATAAAGTCATTTATGGATAATATCAGGTGACCAACGTAAGGCTTAAATGTAATGAATCGCATTCAGAAGTACCCGAAACATCGTGTAGATACACGGATTTCACAGTGTCCGGATAGTGTAGGGGACTATCATGAAGCCCTGTCGAGGCTTCGACCCGGGTTCGAATCCCGGTCCG